>SHOH01000195.1 GCA_004294845.1 Anaerolineaceae bacterium | reverse complement strand
TCCATGTGCCTGTCAGCTTTATAACTCAAGATATCGTATTTAGAATGGGATATAGTGTACTCCCCACATGTTTTGGAATCATTAGCGAATCCAGTCTGGAATCGTCTGGTGTTTTTCGAATAAGGAATATTCCAATTTTTAACCTGAGAGGACAGGGTGTTCTTATAGGCATAATAGATACAGGGGTGGATTATACCAATCCTGTTTTTCAATATGCAGATAATACTACGAGAATTGTATCTATTTGGGATCAAACAATAGCTAGTGATAATCCTCCGACAGGCGAGGGATATGGAACTGAATATACTAGGGAACAGATTAATGAGGCTTTACAAAATGAAAATCCCTTGTCGATTGTTCCCAGTACTGATGATAATGGACATGGTACAATGCTGGCGGGAATAGCCGGAGGCAATGATGTACCTGAGAGTGGTTTTTTTGGAGTTGCACCCGATGTAGAATTTGCAGTCGTAAAGTTAAAACCAGCTAAGCAGTTTCTTAGGGATTTCTTCTATATCTCTAAGAATGCAGTTTGTTTTCAGGAAACAGATATTTTTCTTGCCGTTAGATATTTATTTGAGTTATCAATAAGGCTTAATCGTCCTGTAGTTATATGTATGGCCATTGGAAGTTCTCAGGGAGCCCATGATGGATTAGGGACCTTAAGCACATATATATCTGGAGTGGCAGCATTTCCGGGAATAGGAGTAGTTATAGCCTCAGGAAATGAGGGCAACCAAAGACGACATTACAGTGGAAGAATTAACCCTACGACGGGCTATGATACAGTTGAGCTTAATGTAGCTGAAAATGAACCAGGATTTACAATGGAGCTTTGGGGAACTTCGCCTGATGTATACTCAATCGATATTCTGACACCATCGGGAGAATATATCCCAAGAATTGCTGCAGGAAGAGATGAACACAGAATTCTTACTTTTATTTTCGAACCAACAGTAATCTTCGTAGATTATCAGATGGTTGAAACTCAAAGTGGTGCACAGCTTATTTTGGTACGTTTTGAAAATCCAAGTCCTGGAATTTGGCGATTTAATGTATATGAAAGAGGAGGGCTAAATCTTGGCTTTAACGTATGGTTGCCTATGGAGGGTTTTGTTTCAGATGAAACATTTTTTATTCGTTCGGATCCTTATACTACTATCCTGAGTCTGGGAAATGCAGAAATATCTTTAACAGTAACCGCTTATAATGATGCCGATGATAGCTTATACCTAAATGCCAGCCGTGGCTATACAAGAATAAATATCGTAAAGCCTGAGGTGGCTGCTCCCGGTGTTAATGTAATCGGTCCAAACTTAGACGGAGGGTTTATGTCATTTACAGGAACAAGTGTTTCCGCTGCACATACAGCCGGAATTGTAGCTCTGATATTTGAATGGGGAATTATAAGAGGTAATCTAATAGCCATGAGTACCGTAGAAGTGAAAAATCTAATTATTAGAGGAGCCAGAAGGGATATAGATATAGTCTATCCGAATCGAGACTGGGGCTATGGGATACTCGACATATTTAATGTATTTGATGCGCTTCGGGGCGGTATTAGTATTTAAAGTATTATTGAAGGCGTATGAAAGGGGTATTCTATGACTGGAGCAAATAGTGAAGCAATTATAGGGGATGAGTTTTTTGACTTAATTATTGAATATAGGACTGATCCGTTTGTTATGCAGATGTTTAAAGATTCACCTGTTTATATAATGAATGATATATATGCAATCATTCATGTACCATTAAATCAGTTTTTGGAGGCGCTTCCCAGCTTACGCTATTCAGAGCTTCCGCTTTTATTTGGCCTGACAGACGAAATAAGTCTTGATGCTTCCAGGGTACTTAATCTTAGAAGTACAGCTGCGTTTAATTTGAGAGGCGAAGGAGTTATTATCGCAGTAATCGATACCGGTATTGATTATACTAACCCGATATTTAGTAGATCTGACGGAACCACTAAAATACTAGCAATCTGGGATCAGTCAATTCAAACAGGTCCGTCTCCTGAAGATGCAAATTTTGGTACAATATTTACCCGTGAGCAAATTAATCAAGCGCAAATTGCAGAAAACCCACTTACTATAGTACCAAGCACAGATACCAATGGACATGGAACCAGACTTGCCGGAATAGCAGCAGGAAATGATGTGGTAGAGGAAAAGTTTTATGGAGTAGCCCCTGATGCTGACCTTTTAATTGTTAAGCTTAGGCAAGCAAAACAGGGAGCGAGAGATTTTTTTATGATACCTGAAGATGTGATTTGCTTCCAAGAGAATCATATAATGTGGGCGGTACAATATTGTAATGCATTTGCAAGGCGACTTAAAAGGCCTCTTGTAATTTGTCTTGGAATAGGCAGTTCACAAGGAGGCCATACAGGACGTACACCTATTAGTGTTGTTTTGGATGCTATTGCAGATCTTCCTGATACAGGAATTGTGATTCCCGCAGGAAATGAAGGTAATATGGGAAGACATTATTATGGAGCTATAGATCCTGCAATAGGGAGCAATACTGTGGAACTGAATGTAGGTGATAATGACAGCGGATTTACCATAGAATTATGGGGAAATCCTCCTGGAATATACTCCTTAGACATTTTATCACCGGCAGGTGAGTATATTCCAAGGATTCCTCCGGGCTTAAGAGTAAACAGAGTGATTTCATTTATATTTGAAAATACTATAATATATGTAAATTATGCGATAATTGAATCTCAGACAGGAGATCAGCTTATTCTTATTCGATTTGAAAATGCAACTCCTGGTATCTGGGTGTTTAATGTTTATAGTCATGGAGATTTGGCTACAGGGTTTCATATGTGGCTACCAATGGATGATTTTATTACAAGAGATACTTATTTTATTCAACCGAATATCTACACAACAGTTCTGTCCCCCGGAACCGCCACATTACCAATTACTGTTACTACATACAATCCGGTTAATAGTAACTTGTATGTGAATTCTAGTAGGGGATATTCTCGTAGCAATGTTATAAAACCTGAATTAGCAGCACCAGGCGTAAATTATCTTGCGCCTACACTAAGCCATACTTTTGAGCCTTTTACAGGCTCCTCAATATCTACAGCTCATACGGCGGGTGTTGTTGCACTAATGCTTGAATGGGGAACTGTAAGAGGAAATGATCCAGGTATGGATTCTATTGCCATAAAGAATCATTTGATCCGCGGAGCCAGAAGGAGGCAGAATATAGTATATCCCAACAGAGATTGGGGATATGGAATTCTTGATGTTTTTAATGTATTTGAAAATATGAGGGCCAATACAAGATATTAAACAAAGATCCATACTATTTTAATAATAAAATTATAATTGATAAATGTATAAACTTTCCCATTTTACAAACAATATAAATAGATGAAATCTTTGTAG
>SHOH01000055.1:18060-19344 GCA_004294845.1 Anaerolineaceae bacterium | reverse complement strand
GCATTCAAGGGTTTTAGCACTTTCTGTAGGGAAGGTGTTAGGACTCTTTTTTGATTATAAGGGAGATTATTCTATTACTATGATAATTATAATCTTCTAAAAGTGAATGGAAAATATCTGGTTAAAGATGTATAATATAAGAAATTAATACTAAGGTCAAATATATATTGATGGCTTATATGTTATGAGGTGCAATTCAATTAGAATAGATAAATATTAATGACTATAAAAGGGGAATGAAATAATGACAGATGATAAGAAGCAGTTTATCTATGTTTTAAAGCTAATACCATCTTTACTAAAAGAAGAGAATTGGACAGCAAGAGAAGAAAAAATAGTAGATCGACACTTCACTAAATTACAAGAATTACTCGCAGAAGAAAAGCTTGTACTGGCAGGCAAAACAATGGGTATGGACGAAAAAACATTTGGAATAGTAATTCTAGAAATTGAATCTGAAGAAGAGGCATTCCACATAATGAAAAATGACCCTGCTGTTGCAGAAGGAATTATGACAGCAGAATTGTTTCCATACAAGGTTGCCTTAATAAAAAAATAGTAGGGTGAGAGAGAGGGGGTATTGCGTTCATGCGAGTTTATGCAAATCATCTTAAGCTTTTAGTAGTAATGGTTATTATCGTATTCGTTGTAATATTAATGTTCGGACTTCCAAGAAATCAATTACTTACTAATTATGAATTAAATACACTCATATCTGAAAAAGGAATTAATCCAATATCAACGAATGATATTGGTGATTTGTATACAGATATTGTTTATAAAGATGTAAAAACTAATGAGATGCTAGAGTTAATTGCCTATAAAAATAGGTGGGGTAAAATCAAAACAAAGCTGTATGCATTTTATGAATCAAACAGAATAGATGAAGTAGATGTTGAATATTGGGGCACTAAACCATTCTCATATAATTTAGATGGATATGTTGGAATTGAGATATTGAGTAAAGATATTTTAGATGAAGCTAGGAGTGCAGAAGTAACTTTGGACAATGGTTTAGTAATACGAGCAAAATTCCAAGATTCAAATATTTTGCTTATACAAGCAAAGAGAAATTTTTTATGGGAAAAACCAAAGTTAAAAATTATAGAAATATATAATGATAAAGGTAATGTTATACATGGGTTCTACTCATAAGGATCTCTTATTATGTTTTCCAATAGATAAATTAGTACACATTATTTATGGTATTGTTGTTGAGGATATGGATAGACAGTTAAGAGGATTGCATGGTTGACAGACAAATATATATGTGAGGTACTAGTG
>SHOH01000055.1:14184-17960 GCA_004294845.1 Anaerolineaceae bacterium | reverse complement strand
GACAGTTAAGAGGATTGCATGGTTGACAGACAAATATATATGTGAGGTACTAGTGGGTTATGTTGCTTTCAGTAGAAAAAATAGTAAAAAGTTATAGTGAAAAGGTTTTAATCAATAATGTCTCTTTATATATAGACAAGGGTGATAAAATCGGTGTGATAGGAGTGAATGGAACTGGCAAGTCAACCTTTCTTAGGATTCTGGCACAGGTCGAAAAGCCAGATGAGGGTGCTGTTACGAAATATTCAGGCACCCGCATTCAGTATTTGCCTCAGAATCCGGTATTGGATGAAAATTTGACTATTTTAGAACACATATTTTCTGATGCACCGACTCTGAGAGAAAGCAAAGAATTTGAGGCAATAAAGATTCTCACACAGCTCGGCATCACGGACATTGAAAAACGGGTCGGACACTTATCCGGAGGTCAACTAAAATGCATGGAGATTGCGAAAGTGCTGATACATCCCTGTGATGTGCTGATTCTGGACGAACCTACCAACCATCTTGATATAACTATGGTGCAGTGGCTTGAAAATTATCTTATAAAATATCAAGGAGCTATTATCATGGTAACTCATGATCGCTACTTTCTGGAACGGGTAACAAATAAAATAGTTGAAATTGACAATGGTAGCTTGTTCAGCTATCAGGCAAACTACTCGGCATACCTTGAGCTCAAGACCCAGCGTGAGGAAATGGAATTAGGATCCGAGCGCAAAAGACAAAACATTTTACGAAGAGAGTTAGAATGGATACGTCGAGGACCACGTGCTAGGGGCACAAAAAGTAAGGATAGGATTGCGCGCTTCGAGGCTCTCAATAAGCAAAAAGGACCTTCAGGCACTACCAAGCTAGAGATGTCATCCTTATCGAGCAGGCTTGGCAAAAAGACGATTGAAATTAATGATATCTCGTTTGGGTTTGACGGTAAACAGCTGATAAGCCATTTTGATCATACTCTTCTTCGTGATGAGAGGATTGGAATTCTAGGGAAAAGCGGTTGCGGAAAATCGACTCTAATGAAGATAATCAGCGGTGAGATCAGGCCGGACTCCGGCTCAGTCGAGATTGGTGACACTGTAAAGATTGGATATTTCTCTCAGGACTCCGAAGAAATGGATTTGAACAGCCGGGTGATTGATTATATCAAAGATATATCTGAAGTTATTGAGACTCCAGAAGGCACTGTAACAGCTTCACAGATGCTTGAAAGATATTTATTCACACCGGACCTACAATGGAATACAGTTGGTAGATTATCAGGTGGAGAACGGCGGAGGCTTTATTTACTTGGGATATTGATGCAGGCACCAAATGTCTTACTTTTGGATGAGCCTACAAATGATCTCGACATTCAGACACTGACAATTCTTGAAGAATACTTAGAAAGCTTTAACGGTGCGGTTATTGTAATTTCTCATGATCGATATTTTTTGGACAAGGTAGCGGAGGTTGGATTTGTTTTCAACAGTGACGGAACGATTGAAAAACGTCTAGGTGATTTTTTTGAATATATGGATCAGAACTCATCAACACCTCCTCCTAAAAGAGAGTCGGAAGGAGTGGATAAAGCTAGAAGCCGCACGGATAAAAAACTTAAGTTTTCTTTCAAAGAACAGTATGAATTTGATAATATAGATGCTGAGATTGCCGAACTTGAACAAAAACTTGATGTATTAAGGACACTGATTCAGGAGGCTTCAAGTGATTATATCAAACTTCAGGAACTTATGACCGAGAAAGAGGTTCTAAATAAAAAGCTAGATGACAAAATGGAACGCTGGATTTATCTACATGAGCTTGCAGAAAAAATAGCTGAAGAGAGCAATTAATTTGAATAGAATAGTTATGCGTTATATTGATACAAAATACATGGAATTTCCTAATTGTACACAAATCAGCGATAATTAATGTTTTTATGTTATTACATTGGAAGATTTGAAGAAAATTAAAGATATGGACGACAATGAAGTAACACAAAAATGCCATTGGTATTGTGAAGAAAATCAATTAATTGATGAATGGAATGCATTTATCACTGGTAAGATAAAAAACACTTAATATACAAGTGTAATATATAGATCGTTTGTTAAAAACACAAAGAATAGGATGAGAGAAGATGAAGCTTGTAATAATATTAGGTCCTCATGCAGTTGGGAAAATGACAGTTGGACAAGAACTTGCAGCAATTACCGGGTTGAAATTATTTCATAATCATATGACAATTGAGCTTGTCAGAAACTTCTTTAGTGTACACGGTTCAAGTGAAGGAAGAAGGCTTAACTCATTGTTTAGACAGGAGATATTTGAAGCGGTTGCCAAGAGTGATTTACCAGGATTAATATTTACTTATATGTTTGATTTTGATGATCCATCCGAACATGAGTACATAAATTCGATTATAAGGTTATTCGAAGCTCATAATGCAGAAACATATGTGGTTGAATTATATGCAGACTTTAATATTCGTATTGAAAGAAATAAAACTGAGAATCGTCTGTTACATAAGCCTTCTAAAAGAGATGTAGAGAAATCGGAGGAATTATTTCGTAACCTCGAATCAAAGTACAGATTAAACTCATATGACAATGAGGTTTCCTTTAATAATTACCTAAAAATAGATAATACAAATTTACTGCCAAATGAAGTCGCAATGAAAATTAAAAATCTCATTGTATAAGGGGAGAATGATTTAGAAGCTCCCCCACAATATAATATCGCAAAAACAAGACTGGAGGAGTCTTATATGCAAAGATACTCACAAGAAGAACTACAGAAGGCATTAAAGGTTGTATCTTCAAGTATCAGTAGATGTGAGAAGATGCAACCTAAATTTAGAGAAGGTACGCCACAGCATTCCCTTTTGAGAAATAGAATTAAAGCATTGGAAATTTCTAAATGCTTATTGGTGGATGATAATAACAATATACAAGCCTATACCATAGATGATTTGGAAAAGGCATTAGCACCTGTAATTTCAATAATTAATAAAACTGAAAAAGCTCAAAGTAAGTATGAAAAAGGAAGTATTCAGTATAAGAGATTTTCACCAAGTATAGAAGCAATGTATATAGTAAAATCATTAATAACAGATGAACTTAGTAAAAGAGAGTAAAGAACTATAGATAAAGGTTAATAAATTTGAATTCGAGGAGATGTTTTATGAATGAAAAAACAAGGTGCATATGGGCAGGAGATATTCCCATATACATAGACTATCATGATAAGGAATGGGGAAGGCCTGTACATGATGATATCAAGCTGTTTGAAATGCTTATTCTAGAGGGTATGCAGGCAGGACTGTCATGGATAACCGTGCTTAAGAAGAGAGAAGCTTTCAGAGAGGCTTTTGATAGATTTGACCCATATAAAGTAGCCCTTTATGATGATGCAAAAATTCAGGAGCTACTAAAAAACGAAAAAATTATAAGAAATCGCCTTAAAATTAACGCGGCTGTGAATAATGCCAAATTGTATTTGAAGATTATAGAGGAATACGGGAGTTTTGATAAATTTATATGGGGGTATGTGGATTATACTTCTATTATAAATAGCTGGGAAAAGCACGATGATGTGCCTGTAAGCACATCGCTATCTGATAAGATAAGTAAGGACTTGAAGAAGATGGGCTTTAAATTTGTTGGGTCAACAATTATTTATTCATTCATGCAAGCTGTAGGTATGGTAAATGATCATATTACAGAATGCTTTGTATATAAGGAGGATAAAACCTCCGTTATAAGCATTGATAATTTAATAGAATAATGAGGAGG
>SHOH01000055.1:3778-14084 GCA_004294845.1 Anaerolineaceae bacterium | reverse complement strand
TATCGGCTAGAGGGCTTGCCATGGCGTATGGAAGGTAATTTCTGGGCACATGACTATGTCATGTATGACGATAGCAACAATTATGAAATTATGAGAATGCGTAAAGCTTGGTTTACATGGGGAGATAGCTATGAGCTTGAAATATTTAATAGAGACAATGAGCTTCTCTGTCTTTGTGTGGCTCTAGCTGTGGACTGTGCGGTAGCGCAGTCTCAGAATAATAATTAATTACCGTTAAAGACGGTGTCAAGACGGTGTCAGGGGGACGCGGTGTCAGGGGGACGGAGTTAGTGTCACATCTTTTAGTGTGACACTAACTCCGTCCCCCTGACACGCCGTCGCGTCCCCCTGACACGCTGCTTACCTACTTACACTAGTTCCATCATCAATTCCTGCAACACCTTAGGATCCTGTATTTGGTCCACAAGAGGCTCTCTTCCGGCAAGAATCTTATTCATGTCATGATAATCAGGACCATCTTCGCGGTAAAGTATACCGATTGGAATACGGTCTCCGAATTCCATGGCTCTTATCATAGCCTTTGTTCTATCATTAGGTTGATAATCATCCTCTAGATGATATACTCTATCCCTATACCAGCTAAAGGTATTTACCTTATTAAAGCTTACACAAGGCTGAAATATGTCTACCAGAGCGTAACCCTTATAGGAGATAGCCTCCTTCATCATAGCTGTAAGGTGCTTCGCATCACCGCTAAAGGATCTTGCTACGAATCCAGCACCAGCTGCTATAGCCAAAAGAACCGGATTAAGCGGATAATTCAGGTTACCATCTGCCTGTGCATTTGTTAACTGCCCCGTAGCAGTAGTAGGTGAGGACTGTCCTTTTGTAAGTCCATATATCTGGTTGTCGTGAACAAAATGAGCTATGTTTACATTACGGCGTATAGCATGTATGAAATGGTTTCCACCTTCACCGTATGAATCGCCGTCACCGGTATTAACCACAACAGTTAAGGCCTCATTTGCTATCTTTGCAGCTGTGGCAGCAGGTAGACTTCTGCCATGTAGTCCACAGAAAGTGTTTGCACTGATATATTGAGGTGTTTTAGCCGCTTGACCTATTCCGGCCGCCATAAGGACTTCGTGCGGATCCTTGCCTAATTCCTCTAATGCTGTCTTCAGACAATTTAAAATACTGAAATTACCACAGCCGGGACACCATGCGGTTTCATATGTGTTAAAGGATTTATTCATAGTAGCCCTCCTCGTATAATAAGTTTTGTAGCCTATCTACGATTTCTTCTCCCGAAATCTGACGGCCGTCATATTTTAAAATACTCTTACTGCAGTATATTCCGGTTGTTTCTCGGATTAATCCAGCTAGCTGTCCTGTGGCATTTTGCTCTATATTGATTATCATTTTTGCATTATCTACCTTATCAAGTAAAAGCTTTGTTGGTAGCGGATATATATCGCCAAAAACCAAAGCTCCGCATTTGTTACCTTGGACTTCGTTAAGGGTCTTAACAGCTTCCTTAATAGGGCCATATGTAGAACCCCAACCGACGAGCAGGATATCACAATCCTCTTCTCCAAAGAATTCGGGTTCTTCCAACTCCATAATTAATCCATCAAGCTTACGCATACGTTTATCAGCCATGGAGACGCGCACATCTGCACTTTCTGTTATAAATCCATGTTCGTCATGCTCATCACTATCGGCAGTAACAAAATAATTACCCTTTCCGGGAACCCGTCTGGGAGATATTCCACTATCGGTAATACGATATCTTAAATAATCACTATTATCTTCGGTAGAGATAATCGGAGTATTGCTTGCTATTTCAGACGCATCATACATTTGGACAGTGGACGTGGAATCACCCAGGTACTGATCACTAAGCAGCAATACCGGTATTTGATATTTGTCAGCTAAATGAAAAGCACGAGCTGTCTGATAAAAGGCATCAGTATGATTTCGTAAGGAGATAACCATTCTGGGGAATTCTCCGTGTGAAGCATGGATAGTAAATTTTAAATCACTCTGCTCTGTACGGGTAGGTAATCCAGTTGCAGGACCCGGACGCTGAACATTTACGATTACTACCGGGATTTCTGCAATGCCTGATAACCCCAAGGCTTCTACCATAAGTGAAAATCCACCACCTGAGGTTCCTGTCATGGCTCTGATCCCCGCATAAGAAGCGCCAATAGCCATATTTATCGCTGCAATCTCATCCTCAGCCTGTTCCATTACAACTCCGGCCTTAAGGCCGTGCTTGGATAGATACTCCATTATAGGTGTGGCTGGTGACATAGGATATGCACTATAGAGTTTTAAGCCTGCTGCAATAGCACCAAGAGCTACAGCCTGATTACCGTTTATAAGCATGTAATCCTTAAATTCTCCTCCAAGATGAGGATATTTAATATCCACACTGTCATATCCAAAACGAGCTGCTTCCTGATTGATCTTGAGATGGACCTTTTTGATTGATGACTCCAAAATATCATCAACATATTCAGGATTAACTCCAAAGAGCTTAAGAACAGCTCCGGCAGAAATACTTCCGGTTACTCTGGGATTACCTAGTTCCTTTGCTTTTTCTGACATGGCGATGCGAATAGCATCAAAATCACCCTTTAAGTTGCTGTCACATAGTATAAAACCATCATCCTTAAGATTTTCTCGATGAAGGTTGACGGTTTCTTCATTAAGCGCAATAATACCGTCTAATTTGCTACTATGGGAGGTGATTACATCATTACCAAATCTAATTACCATAAAGTTATGTCCGCCGCGGACTCGTGACATAAAATCACGGAGAGTATAAACAAAATATCCTGATCTTTTAAATGCTTTCTCCAATATGGATACGGTGGTGTCTATACCTTGTCCCGCTGCTCCGCCAATTAGAATATTATACATTAATTCGCCTCCTTTGTTTTAGGTTGCCTTAAGTATATTATAAAACGCTTAATATTACAATCTTAAGCAAGCATAAGTATCTAAAGGTTTTATAAAATTGCTGTTATTTTTAAAATCTTATGTTATACTGTTTTTTGGATAATAATAAACAAGAGTTATACAATATACTTAACGGATAGTGTGCAATAATAGAAATACATCCGTAATATGGAGGAAATAAAATGGAAGATGGCCCCGGTGCCAATCATATAGGTTTTCAGATTATGATTTTGGTAACACTTACACTTATTAATGCTTTTTTTGCCTGTGCAGAAATGGCCATGGTATCTGTTAGCAAATCAAAAATTCGTAAGTTAGCTGATGGCGGAAAGAAGAGTGCAAAGCTGGTATTAAAATTTTTAGACGAACCTACGAGATTTTTATCAACAATCCAGGTTGCAATCACGTTAGCAGGATTCTTTTCTAGTGCGTCTGCCGCAACAGGACTTTCAAAGCCCGTTGGACAATGGCTTATAGATATGGGAATATCATATGGCAATAAAATATCATTTGTTGCAGTAACATTAATATTGTCTTATTTCACATTGGTTTTTGGCGAGTTAGTTCCTAAAAGAATTGCACTGCAAAAACCAGAGGCAATCAGCTTATTTTGTGTTAAGCCCATAAGGTTAGTATCAAAGCTAGCTTCACCCTTTATAAGGCTACTGACTTTCTCAACTAATTTGGTAACAAAGCCTTTCGGTTTGAACGAAGGCAATACCGAAGAAATGCTATCAAGAGAAGAGATTAAATCATTGGTCAAAGAAGGACAAGTTCATGGTGTGCTAAACCGTAAGGAAAAGGAAATGATTGATTCCATTATGGAATTTGATGATAAGATGGCAAAAGAAGTAATGACACCGAGAATAAACGTATTTGCCATAGATATATCCGAGCCTATTGATGAATATATGGATGAACTTTTGAAAGCAAAATACTCTAGAATCCCAGTGTATGATGAGGATATTGATAATGTTATAGGTATCCTCTTTATTAAGGATTTTCTTAGAGAGGCAGTAAAGCATGGTCCGTCAAATGTGAAACTAAAGTCAATTCTTCGTAAGCCGTACTTTGTACCGGACAGTAAATTTATTAGAGATTTGTTCAAGGAGCTACAACAATCTAAGAAACAGATTGCAATATTGATAAATGAATATGGTGGATTCGCGGGTATTGTTACTATGGAGGATCTGGTTGAGGAAGTGATGGGAGAAATTGAGGATGAATACGATCCGGGTCTTTCAAAGATCTTAAAAATTGATGAAAATACTTATATAATTGATGGTTTGGTTACATTAGGAGAGTTAAATAATAAGTTAGATCTAGATCTATATTCTGATAATTATGATACTATATCAGGATATCTTATAGATAGGATTGGCTCTATACCTAAGGAAAAGGATGATAGAACCATTGAAATCGATAATTTGGTATTTAAGCTTGAGAGTGTTAAGAGTAAAAGAATTGACAAGGTTAAGCTATATATCGGAGCTTCTGAAGAAGGCACTTTAGAGGACAATGAAGAATAAACAGATAAAAAAATATTAATTTCTATTGCTTATAAATATTTATAGTGCTAGAATTAGCAATCAAAATGATATTAAATCAGGTGAGAGAAATGAATTTTTTAAGAAAAATAAGTCCCCTAAGGCTTATTGTTCTTGGTTTTGCATCAGTAATTACTTTAGGAGCGGTTATCCTTCTATTACCTATATCAGCCAATGATGGAGTTAAGGTAGAGGTAATAGATGCTTTTTTTACATCAACCAGTGCTGTCTGCGTGACAGGGCTAATTGCTGTTGACACCTATGATACATTTAATGCCTTTGGGCAAACAGTTGTCGCATTGCTAATTCAGATTGGCGGTTTAGGTGTTACCTCCATCGGTGTGGGGATTATCCTGCTTGCAGGCAAAAAAGTTAGTTTTAGGGATCGGATTATGGTTAAAGAAGCCATGGGACTGGATTCTATGAAGGGTATTGTCAGAATCGTGAAATCGGTCCTGCTTCTTACGCTCGCATTTGAGAGTATAGGAGCAATTCTAAGTTTCATAGTGTTTTCACAGGATTATCCAACCGGAAGGGCTATAGGTATAAGTCTTTTCCATTCAATCGCAGCCTTTAACAACTCGGGTTTTGATATCTTAGGAGGCCTACAAAACTTAATACCTTATAAGGATAATATACTTTTGAACTTGACTACTTGTGGACTTATAATTTTTGGAGGCCTGGGATTTCATGTAATTAAAGAGATTATAACTAAGCATTCCTTCAAAAAATTATCCTTTCATTCAAAGGTTGTCCTGTCAATGACTGGAATTCTATTGATAAGCGGAACCATACTTATAAAGTTCACAGAGAACATTACATGGCTAGGTGCATTTTTCTTTAGTACTTCAGCTAGAACAGCAGGATTTAGCACATATATGCTATCAGGGTTTACCAATGCAGGACTTTTTGTTCTTATTATATTGATGTTTATGGGAGCTTCTCCTGGGTCTACCGGCGGTGGTATAAAGACTACGACGACATTTGTACTTTTTAAAAGTGCCTATAGTATGTCGACTAATAAGAATTGTGTTGCGTTTAAACGAAAAATAGGAAGTACTCTTATCACAAAGGCATGTCTTTTGACCTTACTTGCGTCCACTCTCGTGATTATAGACACCTTATTTCTCACAATACTGGAGCCCGGTTATTCATTCATTCAATTATTATTCGAGACTGTCTCTGCTTTTGGTACCGTAGGTCTGTCGACAGGGATTACCCCTGATTTAAGTGTTGTAAGCAAGGTCATAATTATATTGACCATGTTTATAGGGCGTTTGGGTCCTTTGACAATGGCATCCATATGGATATATAAACCTACATCAAGTGTCAGTTATTCGGAAGAGAATCTAACCATAGGATAGAAGAGACGGAGGATAAATCCTCCGTTATAAGTTATAAAGTGTTTATTGTCTTTTGAGGAGGATTGGATATGCGTAATAAGGCAGTTATAGAATTTGGAATTATAGGGTTGGGACGTTTTGGTTTTGCCCTTGCTTCAACTCTCGCAGAATCAGGCAGGGAGGTATTGGTACTTGACAGTAATGAAAGTAAGATACGTCAAATCAGGAGCTATACTGAAAATGCTTTTGTAGTAGGAGAATTAACTAAGGAGGCCTTAGAAGAGGCAGGAATTCAAAACTGTGATACGGTAATTGTGTGTATCGGAGAAAAAGTGGATGTCAGTGTTTTAACAACCTTGAATGTCATAAGCATGGGGGTTCCAAGAGTTATTGCGAAGGCATTCAGCCCAGAACAGGGTCTAATCCTTGAGAAAATAGGGGCTGAAGTTATATATCCGGAGCATGATATGGCTATTCGATTGGCAAACCGACTCCTCTCTTCCAGAGTTATGGATTATATAGCTTTAAATGATAATATCGCTATTTCTGAATTAAAGCTGACCTCTAAGCTTGACGGACAATCTGTATTGCAGGCAGATTTACGAAAAAAATTTAAGCTTAATATTATTGCATTGGTACACAATAATAAGACGACAACTGACATTACTCCAGAGCTTCTTCTTTATGAAAATGATGTAATTGTAGTAGTCGGAAATGAAGAGGATATTAAGAAATTTGAGCAATATATCTTTAAATAAAACACTTTTTATATAAAGTAAGAACCGCCATATATGTAAATATGGTGGTTCTTACTTTTTGTGGGGGGTTTTCCTACCAGAGGAAATATATATACAAGTATTAGTAGATAGCGCTATTTTTTAGGACCTTTTCCCTTACCTGAATTATTACCTTTGTTATTGACATTATTATTGTTATCCTTGTCGTTACCTTTATTATTGCTTTCATTATCATTGTCAATATCATTATCTTTTCTATTACTTCTATTATTGTTGCCCTTATTGTTGTTCTTGTTCAGGTCCTTATTATCTTTCTTGTTGTTTTTGTTATTCTTGGACTTATTATTAGTCAGTTCGTTTGACTTATCATCAGACTTGGCTTTTTCCAGTGCTTTAATAGCCTCTTTAGCAGCATTTTCAGCCTCTTTGGCAGCTTTCTTAGCTTCCTTTTCAGCTTCTTTGATGGACTTGTCATCCTTACCTCTTTTAGCATCCTTAGCTTTTCTTTCAGCCTTTTCAGCTTCTTTAGCGGATTCTCTTGCATTCTTAGCGGCTTCCCTAGCCTCCTTGGCAGCTTCCTCAGCGGCCTTTTGGTCTTCTTTTTCAGCCTGCTTGGCGGCAGCTTTCTTAGCTTCCTTTTCAGCTTGCTTTGCAGCCTTTTCAGCCTCTTTTGCGGCTAGTCTTGCTTCCTTAACAACTTCCTTTACTGTCTTATCCTTGCTATTATCAGCTAAAAGGTCATCTTCTATAGTGGATGAGTAGGATTCTTCTTCATCTGCTTTATTCTCTTTGGTTGCTTTCATGATATCCTTAACTGGTTTATCCAGCCATTCTTCAAGCACAATGCTTTGTGGATTATCTGAGCTTTCTATCATTTTTTCAACAAGGTTAAGCTTACCTGGTGTGACACCAAGTTCTTTAGCATCTTCCACCCGTTCCATACCTACACTGAAGATTTCTACTGCTGCAGTATCATATGTCTTATGTATCTCTTCTTCAACATCCTCTTTTATTTCCTTGACTAAATCATCAGCCTTTTTAGAATTTCTATTAGATGCAGCTATGACTATGCCTCCTTCAGTATCGTCTGACAAATATCCTAGCTCATATATTTGACTTAGAGTCTCGTTGATAGCATTAGCAATGGTTTTGTTTTTTAATTTACCCGGCTTGATATCCTGCAAGATGTCTTCACCGTCTTCATTTCCGGCCTTGACCTTAAGTACTCTGTCAAATCGATTTAACACAAACTCAATTGAGGGATTCACATCAAGACTGATGTAGGAATAGGGACTTGCATAAGCCCATGTACCCACACCTAATATTAATATCGCAACAGCAGAAGCAGTAAGCATTGTGATTTTCTTCAACATACTGTTTCTAATAATAGTCATACTTATAACCTGTCCAAGCTCGTAGTTATTATCTTTAACTTTTCTTATGCAACCATCATCAGATAGAACGGATGCATAACCGTTTCTTAATTCTACTATTACTGCTTTCATTGTCCGTTCTCCTTTCTGATGTAATGTAAATACTCTGCCAGATATGGATATTCACCGGAAAGTATTTCTATTGCTGCTATTATATATTTTCGATGCCGTTCCAATATTTTTCGGGGTACCTTAGTGTTTTTTTCAATTATTTTTAAGGGTAGCTGCTTTGAATTATGTAATTCTTTGATTAAAATAGGATTTTCAAGGATATAATTGACGGCTTTTGCACAACTTGATTTGGTTTTGGCGGCACGGGGTGAACATTTGGCAAGGTCAAAAAATGTAAACCCATATTCAGAAAAGGTCTGATTCGCCGCTCCAATTTCAAGTTTTATATCATTTCCCTCTTGCCTGGATACTCTATCAGCCACGGCGATACGGATAGACACATCTTCGTCATCCTCATCAGGTTCGGTATCAAATAGGATGGGATCGACTGATAGTTCAGAATTATATTTAACCTGACTTCTGAAATAATCAATCAAACGCCGCTTAATCAGTAATCTGTAGAAACTTATGAAGCCCCCCTTATCTAGATCATAACTCTCAATGGCTTGTGTAAATGCAAGAAGGGCGATAGACCATTCATCATCGCTTTTGGTTATGTATCTGCCGGTAACCTTGGAGGCATAGGCTAATATAGCTTTTTCCTGTTGTCTGACTATCTCATCATATATGGATGGGTTGTTTTTTGACGACATAACTAAGGAATCTATATCCCTCATATTTACACCTCCTTCGCTACATACATTCTATCATGGGAGAATTTTATTTGAAATAGTTTATTTTATCTATACCTGTAAGAATAAAATGGAAATCCTGCACGATTATTATTCTTATGAATAAACTGAATTGAGAATATTGGGTGCAAGTATCAAGGAGGTAAAACCTCCGTTATAAGTATTCAAAAAATATTAAGTATCAAGGAGGTAAAACCTCCGTTATAAGCATTCAAAAAATATTAAGTATCAAGGAGGTTTCTATGTTTAACAATCAAAGAAACGGTAGTTTTTCATATGCCGGAATACCTTATGAGGATATAAATTGGTATGACATAGCTGGCCAACCATTTGGGATTGCCTCTTATTTTAACGCCATTGTTTTTGGTGATGCCAATAATATCGTAGATACAAAAGGCGCATTTGCAGTAGGACGGGATTTTGTGAGTCCCAGAGGTTTAACTCTCGCCTTTGGTAATGATGGAAATCTCGCAGGAATCGGATATAGTCCTGATTTTGTCAGATTTCTGGTTGGAAGAAATGTAGCCATGCAGGGACCCTTGGTTGTAGTCGGTCATGTAGTTGCGGGAGGAAATTTTAGAGCCGCAAGCGGAAGTACTTATATGATAGGTAAGAGCGGTTTGGCTGATCAGGTAGATGAGCTAAAGGCATTATATCAGGCACAGGGAGGAAGCCAGTACTGGACTCCAAGCGACAGAGGAACCCATTATGCCATATCAAGCTATGATGTACCTCGTTATATACCTGCAACAAGAATCAATGCTGACCTAGCTAGATTCTTTAGCGATGCTAAAAAAAGCATAGAATTTTACCATGAATGTATTACTAATCTAAGTGCAAATGGTACTGTAACTGATCATTTCCATGAGAAAATTCTACGTGGAAATGATCCGGTACAAAATGTATTTATTATTGATGCAAGACCTAATGGGATACTGAATAAAGAACTTCGTTTTGAGATACCGGAAGGAAGTGTGGCAATTGTAATGTTTAGAACGGGTAATAACGCACATCTTCAATATGGCCTTTGGGGATCGGAACATCTGGCTAATCGTACATTGTATGTATTTGAAGATGCAAGAAATATATATATGGAGGTACCTGCTGCTATCTGGGGAAGCATACTTGCACCAAATGCTATGTTCCATGGACATCAGACGGGAGGCCATGTAAGCGGTAATGTAGCGCTTGGATCCTTTGCAGTAAATGCACAAAGTGGATTTGAGTTCCATCTCTATCCTTTTGTGGGAGGTGTGAAATGTGAAGAAATAGCACCAGCTCCTCCTGAAATTCCTGCTCCGACACCTAGACCTATGCCTACACCCCCTCCGGCGCCTGTACCTGCTCCTGCTCCGACACCTAGACCTACGCCTCCGCCACCTGTACCTGTGCCAGCTAAGCCTCCTGTTCCGGCACCTAGACCTATGCCTCCTACACCTGTACCTGTGCCACCTAGACCTATTACTCCGACACCTAGACCTATGCCTCCGGCACCCCCTCCTAAAGTTCAGC
>SHOH01000055.1:0-3678 GCA_004294845.1 Anaerolineaceae bacterium | reverse complement strand
CCTATTACTCCGACACCTAGACCTATGCCTCCGGCACCCCCTCCTAAAGTTCAGCCAATAACTGAGTGTCCTCCTTGTCCTATGCCAGAACCCTGCCCTCCCTGCCCTCCTGCAGAGACCAGGATAGAATACAGGCCATATCCGGTCAGAGTACCTGTTCCTTATCGGAGTATGAGAACAAAGGTAATATATCGTAAAATAGAGGTGAAAGAGAAAGACTGTCAGATTATAGCCGGTAAAATCATGGGTTGTATATGGGGCTGTTGTTGTTGTCACGATCATGACTATATCGTAAAGCTCTATAAAGTCTGTGATGAAGAGAAAATCCAGCTTTATTGTGAAAAAGTAGGTACTTGCGGTTGTTTTGAATTTGATGTTCCCTATGATGATTGTTATATACTGGAGGTTTGTCCTGACAGATATTCAGGAAAAGATATAAATTGCAAGCCCATGCTAACACTTAAAAATGTGGGAGTATCTAGTCTAATGATCTTAAATTAAAAATATAATAGCCTAAGATTAATTGTATGGAAGGGGCATTGTTACTTGCCTAGAAAAGCCCCTTCCATTATAATAAAATCAGAATATGGACAAGAGTTCATAAGATACTAATAATATTTAGCGTTACATTTAAACATGCAATTTATAGAAGGAGGAAATATTATGGCAAAGGTATATATTTTTCTTGCGGATGGCTTTGAAGAGATAGAGGCATTAACTGTAGTGGATTTACTTAGAAGAGCAACTATTGAGATATCCATGATATCTATAACAGGTAGCTTAGATGTAAAAGGAGCTCATCGTATAACCGTGTTGGCAGATGCTTTATTCGAAGACACTAATTTTGAAGATGCCGATCTTTTAGTACTTCCCGGTGGAATGCCTGGCACGGCTCACTTGATGGAGCATGAGGGCTTGGATAATTTATTAAAAGAATTTCATAATAATAAAAAGAATTTAGCAGCCATATGTGCAGCCCCAAGTGTTCTGGGAAGCAAAGGATTTTTGGCAGGAAAACGAGCAACCTGTTATCCGGGATTTGAAAGCAAATTAACAGATAGTATAGTTGTAGTTAATCAGGATGTGGTAGAGGATGGTAATGTAACTACCTCAAAAGGTCTGGGAACAGCCATTGATTTTTCGCTTTCACTCATAAATAAATTAATTGATAAAGATACTGCAAAAAGGATAGCAGACAGTATTATGTACAGGCATTATCTATAGATTAAGGGGCGTATCATGATTAAATTATGGGTTAAGATGTATAAAATATAGCTACTTTATCAATGATTATAGGGGATGATCTTTTTGCGCAATACCAAAAGACAGATAAGATTTGGAATTGCCATAAAGGCATTAACAAAATCAGTAAGTTCCCATACAAGCTTAAGAGACATGACTGAGCCTACGAATATCATAATAATGTAACATAGACGATATGTATTAATACATGATTTTCCGAATAGGTATTCAACCGCCTTTTCACCAAAATAGGACCATCCTATTAAGGTCGCGATGGCAAATGCTATCAAGGAAATTCCAAGAATGGTTCTTCCAAAGGGAATAGGCAAAAAAGCAGCAGTTGTCAGCTCGGCAAAAGAATATCCCTCTACGGAGCTGGGATTTTTAAGCAAATTAGTGACAATTACCAAGCCAGTTATAGCGCACATAATAACGGTATCCCAAAAGGTTGCACTCATTGAAACCAGAGCTTGCCTGGAGGGATGAGAGGTCTTAGCGCCTGCTGCAGCAATGGCTGCAGAACCAAGTCCGGCTTCATTAGTGAACAATCCACGAGCTATTCCGTACCTTGCGGCGATTTTTAGGCTTCCACCAATGAAGCCCCCTGTTACTGCGGCTGGAAGCTTCGAAGGAAGGAAAGCAGATCTTAGTATTGTGTTTAATCCCGCGGCCAGGTAGTCACGATTTATTATTAATATTACAATACATGCAAAGAGATAGAAAAAACCCATGGTGGGTACAAGCTTTGTGCAAATCTTTCCTATAGATTGTATTCCACCGACAATTACCAGCCCTACTATAATGGCAATAACGATACCCACAAGGTATTCGGGAAATCCCCATAGAGTCTTAGCAGTTTCCGTAACAGCTCTTGCCTGTGTTGAACAACCCACGCCATACGATGCAACTAGGGTGAAAAAGCTGAAAAGAACAGCCAGCCATTTTTTACCCATACCATACTCAATGGCATACATGGGTCCGCCTATATAGGTTCCATCATTGGTTTTTCTTCTGTAAAGGACACCAAGAAAGCATTCTGCATATGAAGTTGCCATTCCAAGGAGACCTGTCAGCCAACACCAGAAAATTGCACCGGGTCCCCCCAGAGCAACCGCTGTTGAGATTCCGACTATGTTGCCGGTTCCTATTGTTGCTGCAAGTGTGGCGGTTAATGCGGCAAATCCGCTTATATCGCCTTCGGCAGCAGTATCGGGCTTTACTGACAAACTTACAGCCTTCCCTATATGCTTTTGAACTCCTTTTAGATGTATAGTAAAGTATATATGAACGCCAAACAGTAGAGCAGGCATGGGAATTCCCCATATAAACCGATTAAGAGATGATAAAATAGAAAGCATACTTTTGCACTCCGTGATATGGCTTTTTTATATTTATATGATAAATGACACTGGTATAGTATTTAATAAAATTCCCCATATATTACAAAAATTACCTCTCTTATGATTAAATTCAACATAAATATAGGAATAAATGTTGACAAATGTTTAAAAATGGAATATATTTACAATAGTAAAGTGAGGAAGGGGATACTCATTACTATGAATAATATTGATACAATTATTAAGAAAAAGTCCGAGGAGAACACAATTGAATATGGATATTATTATTTGCCAAGCGAAGTATGTAAAAACATAATAATCACAGCAGGGTTAAGCGGTGTTCATTCTGCATTTGCCGTTAAGAGAATCAGGTCCAATATTAGACATAAAAAAGGAGAGGTGAGTGATTTTATACCTGCCCTACGAAGTATGGATCAGGATATTATTTCTTATTATGCCGGGGAATTAGCAGAAAGTCTAGTAAACGCAGCCGGTAACGGAAAAGGTGTGGAGATTGCCATAGGTTATCCAAAAATTCTTGTTATTTCGGTTAATTAAGTCAATTTGAAAATTCTTATAATTTATATAAGCTTTGGTTATAGGAACAATAATTACCATCATAATATTTACCTTCTCTGCTAACAATATGATTACAGGCAATACAGAAACAAATATCACATGCGGATTAATACCGCTGAACCTACATGATTTTGTTAATGGGTTGCTTTGATAATCATAACGGAGGTGAAAATAATGGCAAGTAACAATAATAGTGGTTCTAACAGAGCAGAAGTTCCTCAGGCTAGAGAAGCTCTAAATCGTTTTAAGATGGAAGTTGCTAATGAACTTGGTGTTCCTTTAAAACAGGGTTATAACGGAGACCTAACCAGTAAACAGAATGGTTCTGTTGGTGGAGAAATGGTTAAACGTATGATCCGTAGTCAGGAACAATCTATGTCAGGTCAGTCTGGACAATAATTATATAATATCCGGCTTAGCCGACATAAGAAAACGGTGTCAGGTACCAAGAGGTGCCTGACACCATTTTGATATTTCCCTTTTCAAATATTATTAGTATATGTTAAAATAAATATCG
>SHOH01000054.1:10765-19449 GCA_004294845.1 Anaerolineaceae bacterium | reverse complement strand
TTATTGAGGAAAGTTCGTCCTATTTAATAAAAAAGTATGAGTTTAACCAAATAAGGGGATAAGCCTATTAGCTATGTAGGAATAGTTTAATGAAGCAACAAACTAATGTATTTCATATTTTGATAGTATTGTACGAAAAAAATTATGCAAAATTAATAAAAATAGTTTACTTCTTACGATAGTAGTGCTAAAATGGGACTAGTATTTATGAATTTTAAGTGAAAATTCAAATATAATATAAAGGAGTGTAAATATATGATATCAAATCAAATTCTTCAGAATACAATTGATGGTTTAAAAGGCATTACACGTATTGACATTTCAGTTATGGATACAGAAGGCAAGGCTTTAGCATCAACCGCAGAGAACGCAGAACAATATGAGAATATAGTATTATCATTTGTGTCTTCACCTGCTGATAGCCAAGCTATTCAAGGCTATCAGTTCTTTAAGGTCTTTGATGAGCATCAACTGGAATATGTTATTGTTGCAAAGGGTGACAGCGAGGATGTATTTATGATTGGCAAGATTGCTGCTTTTCAGATACAGAATCTCCTTATAGCATATAAAGAACGCTATGATAAAGATAATTTCATTAAGAATCTCTTACTTGACAATCTGCTGTTGGTAGATATTTACAACCGTGCTAAGAAGCTTCATATAGATACCGAAGCTAAAAGAGTTGTCTATATTATTGAGACAAAGAATGAAAAGGATGCCAATGCTCTTGAAACAGTTCGTAGTCTTTTTTCCGGAAAGACTAAGGATTTTATAACGGCTGTTGATGAAAAGAATATTATACTGGTGAAAGAAGTAAAGCACAACGAGACCTATGAAGATCTGAACAAAACAGCAAAGATTATTCTCGATATGTTGAATACCGAAGCTATGACCAAGGTTCATGTAGCGTATGGAACTATAGTCGCAGAGATAAAGGATGTATCCAGATCTTATAAGGAAGCCAAGATGGCTCTTGATGTAGGTAAGATTTTCTACAGCGGTAGAAATGTTATTGCATATAACAATCTTGGAATTGGAAGACTGATTTATCAGCTCCCTATGCCCTTATGCAAGATGTTTATCAAGGAGATATTTGAAGGAAAATCACCGGATGATTTCGATGATGAGACACTAGCTACAATTAACAAGTTCTTTGAGAACAACCTGAATGTATCTGAAACCTCAAGACAATTATATATCCATCGAAATACTCTTGTTTATCGCTTAGATAAGTTGCAGAAAAGCACAAATCTTGATCTTCGTGTATTTGAAGATGCAATTACATTTAAAATAGCTTTAATGGTTGTTAAATATATGAAGTACATGGAACAGTTAGATTATTAAGATTATACTATGTTAAACAACTCGACATATAAGGAGGACATATTATGAGAAAAAATTTCTTAACAGGTTTTCTGTCGGGAATTATTGGAGCGATTGTCTTTGTGGTAGTAATAGGTGCTACATATATTTACTTGACAGATGAACCAAAAAAAGATCCGGTTCGGTATGAGGATGTGTCCGCCGCTGAAAACAAAGATGAAGACGAAAATCCTTATGATGAGATTGTTGAAAAGCTGTCTGTATTGCAGATGCTTATTGATACTTATTATTTAGAGGATGTAGACTCAGATTCTTTTGCTACGGGGATATATAAAGGATTTGTGGCAAGCTTAGATGATCCCTATTCGACATACTATACCAAACAGGAATATGCAAATCTGATTGAAAGCTCATCCGGCGTATATCACGGTATCGGAGCTGTAGTAAGCCAGGATGTTAAAACAGGTATTATTACTATAGTAAGACCATATAAGAACGGACCGGCATATAATGTAGGTTTACTCCCTGATGACATCTTATATAAGGTGGAAGGTGAGGAGGTTACAGGCAAAGACCTTACTGAGGTGGTAAGCAAAATTAAAGGTAAGGAAGGAACCGAAGTAAATATAACAATCTATAGAGAAGGTGTAACAGACCCCATTGATTTTGCCATTGTAAGACAAAAGATTAATATTCCGACTATTGAATATGAGATGCTGGAGGATAAGATTGGATATATCCAGATAGTTGAATTTGATGAAATTACCATTTCGCAGTTTTCTAATGCATTGAAAGCATTAGAAAAGCAGGGAATGAAAGGCTTAGTTGTTGATGTTAGAAATAATCCTGGAGGATTATTAAATTCTGTGGTTGATATACTTGACCGTCTACTTCCAAAAGGTTTGATAGTATATACTGAAGATAAATATAAAAATCGACTTGAAGAGCATGCTGAGAAACCGGATCGATTTAATAAACCTATGGTGGTATTGATAAACGGAAATAGTGCCAGTGCATCAGAGATATTTGCCGGTGCTTTACAGGACTATGAAAAAGCAACTGTGGTTGGAACTACCAGCTTTGGCAAAGGAATTGTACAAAAGGTGATACCTTTAACAGACGGAACGGCTATAAAGCTAACTATATCCAAATATTTTACGCCAAAAGGCCGTAATATCCATGGTACAGGAATTATTCCTGATGTAGAAGTCGAGTTAGATGAAGAATTAAGACAGCTGATAACAATCCCCCGTGATCAGGACAATCAGCTTCAGAAGGCTATTGAAGCATTAAAGGAGCAAATGAGATAAAATAATACACATAAGGAGAACCATGAAAACTACAGCTATTATACTTTTTGTATTGACTTATATTTTGTTATTGTCTTTTCCTAAAATTAGAGCATATATAGCCTTAGCCTCTGCAACTATTTTTGTTGTTCTAGGTATTTTACCTCTAGATCAGATAGTTACTGCAATTGATTGGAATGTTATTTTAATGATAGCAGGTACAATGGGTGTGGTTGGATTGTTTATCGAGTCTAAGATGCCCTCCTTATTAGCAGATCGTATTATTAATTGGGTACCAAATGTGAAATGGGCTATTATAGCTCTGGCTCTATTTGCAGGTGTTATATCTGCATTTGTTGATAATGTAGCAACAGTATTGATGGTAGCTCCGGTGGCTGTAAATATATCTAAAAAGCTTAAGATGTCACCGGTGCTTAGCGTTATTTGTATTGCCATCTCTTCAAATCTTCAAGGTGCAGCTACCTTAGTAGGTGATACCACTTCAATATTGCTGGGTGGCCATGCAAATCTTAGCTTTATGGATTTCTTTTATCTTGATGGTAAGATGGGAATCTTTTGGGTGGTAGAAGCAGGTGCCTTGGTTTCTACTATAGTTCTTTTAATTATTTTCAGAAAGGAAAGGCAGCTTATTGAGACTCAAACCTTGACTGAGGTTGAGGATTATTTTCCTAGTGTACTTTTGGTAGGTATAGTTGTACTATTAATTATTAACTCGTTTTTATCCAGTGAATACAAACCTGATGCAATCGAGGGTTTGATGAATGGTATTATATGTATGACCTTATTCCTTATCGGTCTTATACGTAAGTTGATTAAGACAAGAAATATAGAAGCTTTAGCCGATGGTATAAAATCCATAGACTATGATACGATTCTTCTATTAGCAGGATTATTTGTTGTTATCGGTGGTATTACCGAGGCTGGACTTGTAAAGGATATTAGTCAGATATTCATTAAGGCAAGCGCTGATAATGTGTTTTTGATATACACCTTAATAGTATGGGCTTCTGTTTTGTTTTCTGCCTTTATTGACAATATTCCCTATGTGGCAACAATGCTTCCTGTTGTGGGTGAGATAGCACATATTATGAACATACAACCGAACCTCTTGTATTTTGGATTACTAATTGGAGCTACTTTGGGTGGTAATTTGACGCCGATCGGAGCATCTGCCAATATCACTGGATTAGGTATATTGCGTAAAGAAGGATATGAGGTGAATGCAGGAACATTTATGAAGGTCAGTGTTCCATTTACTTTATCTGCAGTTATAACGGGCTATATTTTAATTTGGTTGATATGGAGCTAAACAATCGATTTAACAAGCTGAAATCGGTTTAATAAATTGAGATCTGTTCAACATTGTTGAAATCGTATAAAAAGCACGTCACAGAACGTGCTTTTTATTCTAAAGTACTATAATATATTTTTGCAATCAGCCGATAAATAATATAGAGTAGTAGAACAATTCAACAAGAGTTTAGTTAGGTGGTGATATTATGCGCATAGATGCATATAACAAAGTAAGTCAGCTTTATAACACAAGTAATGTAAAAAAAGCAGCTAAGCCCAGTGGGAGCAGCTTTAGTGATAAGCTGGAAATATCCCAAAAGGGGCAGGATTATAGGGTGGCAAAGCAAATTGTTACTCAGACTCCTGATGTGAGAGAGGATAGAATAAAGGAAATTAAAAAGCAAATAGAATCCGGAACTTACAATATAGGTATGTCGGAGGTTGCCGATAAAGTGGTTAACCGTTATTTTGATGAACTGGTATAAGACCTTTTTATCGTATTGGGACCAGGATTATACCTTATCGGAAACGAGGTAAATTGTGGCAAGTTTAATTGATGAGTTAATTGAAATATTAGGTAAGGAAGAGGAAGTATATAATGGGCTTATTCCTGTTGTCAGAGAAAAGACACAGATCATCGTGAAGAATGATACAGCAGCCTTGCAGGAGATTACTGCTAAGGAGCAAGTTGCAATAGATCAGATTACAGCACTTGAGAATAAGAGAGCCAGGGTAATGGAGGATATCGCAACTGTTCTTGGAAAGGAAGACAAGAATTTAAACCTTTCTACCCTGATTGGGCTATTGGATAGTAAGCAAAAGGAAAAAAGGATCTTATCTGAACTTCATGATAAGCTTAAGAATACTGTCAATATATTAGTCGAAATTAATAATAGAAATAAGATTCTAATTCAACATTCCCTAGAGATGATAGAATTCAATATGAATTTTCTTCAAAGTACAAGGATGTCGCCGGGGAACAACACTTACACTAAAAATGCATCACAAAATAGTGAGAAATCTTTAGGAACAGGGATGTTCGATGCAAAACAGTAAGTAATTTAAAGTGAAGGTGGTATGTTTATGGCTTCATTTGGTAGTTTGCATATCGGGGTGTCCGGTCTTAATGTCAGTCAGGCAGCCCTTAATGTCACATCACATAATCTCGCCAATGTAGATACTAAAGGATTTGTAAGGCAACAAGCGATATTTACAGACTTTCAATATGTTAAATGGGGTGAATCCCACCTTTCATCCATGCAGCGTGGCCTGGGTGCTAATTTTGCTGAGGTGAAACAGGTGAGAGATGCCTTTTTAGATCAAGCCTATCGCCAGGAGATTGGTAGACAGGCTTTTTATGAATCCCAATATCAGGCAATCGAGGAGATAGAGGGATTGTTCGGTGAATTGGAAGGAGTCCAATTCCAGAATACAATGAAGGAATTCTGGGAAGCATTACAGGAATTGTCTAGAGAACCAGACAATATTGTAGCACGGGCTTCATTTATTCAAACGGCGGTTTCATTTGTGGAAAGAGCTGATAAGATAAACAGCCAGATGAATGATTACCAGATAAATCTTAATGCAAAGATTATTGACCAGGTTAACCGGATTAATGAAATAGGCGATGAAATTAGGGAACTAAATATAAAAATCAGGCATTATGAGAGCACAGGAGTAGAGAAAGCCAATGATTTGAGGGATAATAGAAATCTACTTCTTGATGAGCTTGGTAAGATTGCAAGGATTACATATAAAGAGAACCCGGCAGGTGTTGTTACAGTAAATGTGGAAGGCGTGCCTTTTGTAACAGAGGATTTGGTTTACCGGATGGATACTGCACAAGTCAATGATGAATCTCAGATGCTAAAGCCCATTTGGGTCGCTCATGGATATGTTGATGTATATAATTTGGACAGACCTCCGACATCCATGAATGATACAGATATAGGTTCCTTAAAAGGATTACTTATAGCCAGAGGTCATAAGAAGGCTAATTATACCGATATACCGGTTCGAGATAGATATGAAACAGAGACGCAGTATCAGGATGCCGTTAGAGTTTATAATAACTTAATTAATCCATCAGTAATGATGACAGTCCAAGCTCAGTTCGATCAGCTGATACATGGGATTGTTACAATGGTAAACAACACCCTATGTCCCAATAAGGAGATAACCTTAGCAGACGATAGTAAGATATGGGTTTTGGATGAAGAAAATGCTCCTGTCAGTATGGATTCACAGAGGATTATGGGTGAGGCTTTATTTAGTAGGAAATCCACTCCCCGCTATACTGACTATCAAGATATTCAGATTATTAACGAAGAGGGAGATATAGAGACTATTTCCGTTCGTGTATATATAGAGGAGGATCCGACTGATAATTATTCTCTCTATACATTAGGAGAGATCGAGGTTAACCCCAACATCCTCCATAATAATTCTTACCTGCCATTATCAAAGAATGACGGGACAGGGGCATATGATATTGAAATGACACAAAGACTTTTAGCCAACTGGCAGAAGCCATTTGCTACTATTTCGCCGAATACATTAACTTCGAACAACGTAAATGACTATTATATTTCATTTATATCAGATATTGCCAATAGAGGCGAACAGATTCATACAATCAGCATGAACCAGATGTCAATGGTGGCGAGTATAGATAACAAAAGAGCGGAGGTTACCGGTGTATCATCCGATGAAGAATTGACAAATCTGATTAAATTCCAGCATTCCTATAATGCTGCGGCTAGGTATATCAATGTGGTAAGCGAGATGCTAGAGCATATTATTATGAATTTATAAATCTGTTTGCTATAAGGAGCGAACCGGCTCGCTCCTTGTTCTTCGGGGATGTGTATAGCTATAGAAGGCTTGCGTGATAAAAGGAGGATATATGGGATCAACATTTTTTGGATTACATATTGGACAGACCGGACTATATGCGTATCAAGCTGCTCTTGACACTACTGCCCATAATATATCCAATTCGGAAACGAATGGATATACCAGGCAGGTGATGGGTCAAAAAGCAGGCAAGGCACTTAGAATGAACAGCACTTATGGTATGGCAGGAACCGGTGTCAGCGTCACAGGAGTAACGCAACTTAGAGATGAGTATTATGATATAAAATTCAGAAAGAATAATACAATTCTTGGTGAATATGCGAGTAAAGCACATTATATGACTGAGATTGAAAACTATTTTAATGAGGTCAGTGTAGAAGGATTTACCACTACTTTTGATGCCATGTATAACAGCCTCCAGGAGCTTGCCAACAATTCATCCAGTCTTACTGTTCGTAGCCAGGTAATAAATTATGGTAAAAGCCTTGCGGAATATTTTAATTCTTTATCTGAAAACCTAAAAAACATTCAGGATGAATGTAATTTTGAAATACGAAACATGGTAGATAAGATCAATTCTACAGCGCAGCAGATTGCAGCCCTTACCAAACAGATTAATACATTGGAGGTAAGCGGAGGTATTGCAAATGACCTTAGAGATCAAAGGGCATTATTAGTTGATGATCTGTCTCAAATAGCCAATGTGTCTGTTACAGAAAGAGTTGTGGGATCAGGCATTGGTGTTACCTCTTATGTTATTAAGATGGATGGACAGACCCTAGTGGATGGAGGAAATTATAATACGCTTCAGGTCATTCCCAGAGAAAAGAAACGGAATCAGAATGACATAGACGGATTATATGATGTGGCTTGGGCTAATGGCCAGCTATTCAATCTTGGAAGCCAAAATCTAGGGGGCTCCCTTAAAGCCTTATATGAAATCCGAGACGGTAATAATAGGCACAACCTTCAGGGAAGTGTCTCAGCAGTTGCAGGCGATAACTATGTTACCGTAACAGATACTACTATAAATGAAATTGAGAGACTAAATATTCCCGAATCAGGTGTTATAACTGTGGGAAATCAAGAATATGTATATGTCGGCTTTGAAGTTGTTATAGATGAGGACACAGGAAACTTTATCTATTCATTTGAACTTGAAGATCATCTTTGGACTGATGCAATAGATACCACGGCATCAGTAGGAGAAAGTATAAACTATAAGGGAATTCCTCACTATATGGATCAGATGAATTTGTTCATAAGAACTTATGCCAAAGCCTTTAATGAGATTCATAGAACAGGAAGAGATCTTGCTAATAATCCAGGAACAGATTTCTTTAGTGCTACTAATAGGGTAAATGGTAGAGAGTATGTATTCGGGCCTTTAGCTGAATCCGATGATTATTACTACTATGATGCTAACACATTTAATTCCCAGACAGGTAGCTTCTATGAAGAGGTACCAAATGATAGACCCCTATATGGATCCTATTATTTTATGACCGCAGATAATTTTACGGTTAGCAGTCATTTGATGAATTACCCCAGCCGTTTTGCGGCAGCGACAGATGTACTTAATGGAATTGATAATAATGATGTTGTAGAGGCTTTGATTGCATTAAAATCAGATAAGACCATGTTCGGGCAAGGTGAACCGGGAGGATTTATGCATACCTTGGTTGCGGATATTGGAATTGATACTAAAAAAGCAAATAATTTTTCGATAAGCCAGGAAAATATCCTTAGAGCCATAACAAACCAGAAGCTTTCTGTATCGGGAGTGGATATTGATGAGGAAGCCATGAATCTGGTACGCTTCCAGAACGCCTATAATCTTTCTGCAAAAGTAATATCGATTATGAATGAGATTTATGATAGATTGATTACATATATGGGAAC
>SHOH01000054.1:0-10665 GCA_004294845.1 Anaerolineaceae bacterium | reverse complement strand
AAGTAATATCGATTATGAATGAGATTTATGATAGATTGATTACATATATGGGAACTTAATGATATTGGAGGTGTGAAATGAGAATCACAAACCGTATGATGACTAATAATATGCTCAGTAATATTAATAAGAACAAACTAAATGTATCTAAGCTTGAAGAGCAATATTCCACAGGCAAAAAGATTCAGAAGCCTTCAGATGACCCTATTGTTACGGTTCGTGCGCTTAAGCTTCGGACCAATCTGACTGAGCTTGAGCAGTATTTTGAGAAGAATATCCCGGATGCTGTCTCTTGGATGGACGTAACCGAAAGCACTTTAACAACAATAAATGAAATATTAAGACAGATTAACACCGACTGTGTACAGGGAGCATCAGATTCCTTGACCGCAACGGATCGTGCTTCAATTGTTCAGAACCTTGTAGAGATGAAGAATCAGATTTATCAGGAAGGTAATGCTAATTATGCTGGGAGATATGTTTTCTCTGGATATAAGACAGACAGCCCATTAACCTTCATGGAAGATGTGAAACATTTACGATATGATATTACAGAAAGTTTTTCCGGTAACCAAATACAGATGATATCAAGGGTATCAGGCTCATATGTCCTTAGTGATTATGATAATCCGGGCGAAGATTTTGAAACTCCTCCGCAAATGGAGAATACATATAGGTTAAGTCTATCCTATGATAGGCTTGAGAATATAACTATTGACAGCATTCGCTTTACCAAACCTGTTCCGGGAGAGGAATCTGAGGAACAAATACCTTTTACCGATATACAAACCGTATCTGCTTATCAACCGGATGCATATAAGCCCGGCCTTCCTCCCGGTATTAATTTCATCTACGAGACAGGAGAAATTATCCTACATGAAAGCATATATGAAGAGTTAAGGACGGCAGATTATATTGAATTATCATATACAAAAACCAACTTTGATAAGGGTGAGCTAAAGCCGGAGCATTATTTTAACTGTGTAATGACAGACTCTAATAAGCCAGAACAGCCTCCGATAAACTATACAAAAGTAAAGCAGGAAATCCAATACGAGGTCAATTACAATCAGAGACTTACCATTAATACTGAAGGGTCAGATGCCATATCACATAAAATAGGCAGAGATATAGATGACATTCTTAAAAGTGTAGATGATGTAATTCAAACCGAGTCCAAAATTGCTGAGGTAAAGAAACGCTTAGAGGATATAAATCTTACTGATGATCAGATCCTCCGTTATGAAAAAATGCTTGAGCAGCTAGAGACAGAGCTAGTCCTTAATAAGGAGGTTATGCAGTATACATTTGCCAGGGGAATAACAAGCTCTAATCAAGAGCAAGACAGGGTCAATGTGGCAATCGCTGACCTTGGTAGCAGACAGTTCAGATTAAGATTGACAGAGAACAGACTTTCAAGCCAAAGAGTAGATTTTAAGGAGCTATTGTCAAAGAATGAGGATGTAGATATTGTTGATACCATCATCAATTTTAATGCGGCACAGATGATATATAATTCATCCCTATCCGCAGCTTCTCGAGTCGTTCAAAACTCTTTGTTGGACTTTCTATAAACACGCTACTAATCCGCTTAAATATAATATATTCATTCGAAGGGGGAAATCTATGTTAGTAAAAACAAAGCATTTTGGTGAGATTGATTTAGACGAAGATAAAATTATCATTTTTGATCAAGGGATTTTAGGTTTTGAAGACTGTAAAAGATATGCAATTATTTATGATAATGATAGCGGGGAAAGACCCGATATAACATGGCTACAAAACATTGAAGAGCCGGCTCTTGCTATTCCTGTAATAAGTCCCTTTCTTATACGCCCTGATTTTAATCCGACTGCCCCGGATGCATTGCTTTCTTCTCTTGGGGAGATCACTCCCGAGAATTTGGTAGTTCTGGTATCCGTTACTATTCCCAGTGATGTATCGAAGATATCAGCTAATCTTAAAGCTCCATTTGTTATTAATGCAGATAGTAAAAAAGGATGCCAGGTGATAGTAGACGATGCTGATTACGAAATTAAATACTATTTTTATGAGCAGCTGCAAGCTATTAAAGCCAAGAAGGGGGGCAAATAATGTTAGCCCTATCGAGAAAAGTAAATGAATCAATTATGATTGGTAATGATATTGAAATTACTATTTTGGAGATAAAAGGAGACCAGGTTAAAATCGGTATAGATGCCCCAAAATCTGTACCAATCTATCGTAAGGAATTATATCTCCAGATATTGGAGTCTAATAAAGAGGCTGCATCAACTGAGATAAATGAAGAAGCTTTGAAAAAATTATTTGAGTAATCCTCAAAATATAAAAAAATATTTAATATAAGTTAAAGCTTTTTGATTATTTTACCGATATACTTAAGGAATAGATATACCCGAAGACTGTCATGGATGATAGTAAGGGTATAATGAATTATTTAGTTGAGAACACATGGAGGTGTAGATATGGCTTTAGAGGTAATAAAGACATCAACATATCAAAGCAATGTTAGCCCAGTAGCAAATTTAAATGATACTGGTGGGTCTAAAAGTGTTGATGTAAATTTTGAATTATTAAGGAATAAATCGACATCAAGTATTCAATCTATTACTGAGCAAGATGATAACAAAGAATCCTCAGCAGCCAGCGGGCAACACATCAAATCTGAGATATCAAAAGCAAACAAAAGGCTTAAAAGCCATAACACAAAATGTGAGTTTAGTTATCACGAAGAAACAAGAAGAGTAACGATTAAAGTTATGGATAAGGAGACAGAAGAGGTTATTCGAGAGATACCTCCTGAAAAGACCTTAGAAATGATAGAAAAAATGTGGGAGCTTGCAGGTTTTCTTATTGATGAAAGAAGATAGGAGGGATCATAATGGCAATGAGATTATCCGGATTGATCTCTGGTATGGATACCGAAGCTGTTGTTGCTCAATTGATGAGTGCACACAGGCTTAAGACTACTAAGGTACAGAATAAAATAACTACTACCGAATGGAAACAGGAAAAATGGTCGGCACTTAACGCAAAGATATATTCATTATATACGGGGCAATTATCTAAGCTTCGTATGCAGGGTAGCTTTGCTGTGAAAAAGGCGGCCTCATCTAACATTAATAAAGTTGAGATTTTAGCAGGAACCAATGCACCGGAAGGAACCCATTTAATTAAAGTTAAGCAGCTAGCCAGCTCACAGTTTCTAACAGGAGCAAAGCTTGATACAGATAATAAAGGGAACCAAATCAACTCGAACACTAAATTAGTAGACCTTGGATTTAAATCAGATGAAGGAACTACAATACATATAAAGACAGCCAGTAATGAGATAAATCTTGATATAAGAGAGAATACAACCATAGGTGAATTGGTTAATTCTCTAAGGAACGCAGGACTAAACGCCAACTATGATACAGTCCAAAAGCGCTTCTTTATAAGCTCAAAAGCTAGTGGAGCAGAGAATGCATTTGAAATTACTACATCTTCATCGGAAGAGGTAAAAGATAAGAATATAATCCGCAATTTCTTAGGTTACGATAGCTTAAGTAGTACTGATAAAAGCAAAGTAGACGGATACCTAAACTCTTATCTTGATGATACTCTTACACAGTTGGATAAAGATGTTATAAAAGACAAATTATTAGAAATCAAGCATCAGCAAGTAAAATTAAAATACATCAATGATTATATATCAAATGAAGATAAAATAGCTGCAGTATCACTTGAAGTAGAGACTGAGTTAAGAGCAGGTCTCGAAGAGGGTGAAGAATTAGATGATAAGGTACTGCAGGCAGCGATTAAAGATAGGCTTAGTCAGAAAGCAGAGATAGCTGCATTTAACGAGTATACAGCTTGGGAGGATGGAGAAGCCTTAGAAGGCAATGTATTTTTATTAGCCGAGGAAGCGCTTAATCCATTACTTACCGAATATATAACCGATAATGGTGAAACGCCTGATCAAAGCGGTAGTCTTGCTAGACTGGGCTTAGGTGAAGTGACAAAGGATATAGGTGGTAATACCATAATTGACGGCAATTCTGATGCTGTATTGGTTAATGCTAGAGATGCGAAAGTAATATATAATGGGGCAGAGTTAACCGGAGCCTCCAATAATTTTTCGGTTAATGGTCTTACACTCACATTAAAGGGAGTAACCGCAGGACTTGAAACTCCAGAAATCGGAGATGACGAGGTCATAAGTTTATCGGTATCAAGTAATACCGAGGCTGTATATGATATGGTTAAGGATTTTGTTAAGTCATATAATGAGCTACTTAAAGAAATGAATGATGCATATAATGCTGAAACCTCCCGGGGTTATGATCCTCTTACTGAAGAAGAAAGAGCAACGATGACTGAAGAACAAATAGAAAAATGGGAGGACAAAATCAAGAATTCATTACTTAGAAGGGACAACACCTTAGGTAGCCTGATTGATGTTATGCGTTCCACCTTAAATGAAGGAGTAACTGTGAATGGTAAGAGCTATTCCTTGTCCAGCTTTGGGATAACAACCCAGAGTTATAATGAAAAGGGACTTCTTCATATAAATGGGGATGCAGACTATGCATCAGTTGCGGCACTTGAGAATAAGCTTATGGATGCCCTTACCAATAATCCTGATGAGGTAGTGGCTGTAATGACAAAACTTGCCGACAATCTATATGGTTCCTTAATGGACAAAATGAAGAGCTCATCTCTAAGTAGTGCATTAACGGTCCATAATGATAAGGAAATTTCTAAGTCATTAACAAGTTATAAATCAGATTTGGCAAAGATGGAAGCAAAGCTGTTGGATATAGAGAATAAATATTATAAGCAGTTTGCTGCAATGGAAACTGCTATGGCAAAGATGAACTCACAAAGCTCAGCTCTAATGTCTATGCTTGGGGTTAACAACAATCAAAATCAAAGATAACAGGAGGAATTGATATGGCTGTAAATGCTGCTGCTGTATATAAGGATAATAGGATCTTGACAGCATCACCTGCAGAGCTAACATTAATGCTATATGAAGGTGCAATTAAATTCTGTAATATAGCAATTATGTCTATAGAGAAGAATGACATAGAAAAGGCAAATCTAAATATAATTAAGGCTGAAAGGATTATTACTGAGCTTAGATCTACTTTAGATTTCAAATATCCTTCTGCTATTCAATTCGAACTGGTTTATGATTATATCTTTCGAAGATTGATAGAGGGTAATATTATGAAGGATAAAGATATTGTTGAGGAAGCCCTGGATTATATTAGGCAGATGCGTGATACATGGAAAGAAGTAATGAGGCTGGCCAAGTAATAAGACCATATACCTTGGTAATTAGGGTAAAAGGAGCAGGGGATGAAATTAAACGATAATGCTAAGCAAACATATATTCAATTGTTGATTGATTCGCTTGATAAAAAGCATGAGGTTTTGAGTGAATTGATGCAAATCACTACAAGGCAGCAAAATATTATCGACTCTGAAAACTTTGATGAGGATGAATTCTTAAAGACCATATCTCTTAAGGAAGAGCAAATTAACAGCCTTTCTGAGCTGGATAGAGGATTCGAGTTGGTATATGATCGCATAAGGGAAGAGTTAAATAATAACAGTAAGGAATATAGAGCTCAAATTAGCTCTTTAAAGGAATTGGTAACAGCAGTAACCGATTTAAGTGTAAAGCTGCAGGCCTTGGAGAAAAGAAATAGACCTAAGCTGGAAGCTCTTTTGACTAATAAGAGAAGAAGTATTAAGAATTCCAGGCTCAGTAATGAAACTGTGACCAACTATTATAAGAACATGTCAAGTAAACCTGAATCCCATTCCTATTTTTACGACAAAAAGAAATAAATATTTCATATTGGGTATAAAGTTTAACTAAACTTTACCGATATATATAATGTAAGAAACTTCTCCTTATCAGATTAAATCAAGAGGAGAAAAACAATCATAGTGGCAAGGATGCCGCTAACAAAATAATTCAAGGAGGAATAAGAATGATTATTCAACACAACATGGCAGCAGCCAACACAAACAGACAATTAGGTATTACTACTGGAAACATTGCTAAGTCAACAGAGAAGTTATCCTCAGGTTATAAGATTAACCGTGCAGGCGACAACGCAGCTGGCCTAACAATTTCCGAGAAGATGCGTGGTCAGATCAGAGGTCTTACCCAGGCTTCCACAAATGCTCAGGACGGTATCTCCTTAATTCAGACAGCAGAAGGTGCTCTAAATGAGACTCAGTCCATTCTTCAGAGAATGAGAGAGCTTGCAGTTCAGGCTTCCAACGACACCAACGTATCAGCAGACCGTACAGCTATAGCTAAAGAGTTAACAGCCTTAACAGCTGAAGTTACACGTATTGCAGAGCAGACAGAGTTCAACACAATGAAGCTTCTTGATGGTTCATTGTCAGGTACAGGTAACTCACTTAAGCTTCAGGTTGGTGCAAATACCAATCAATCAATCTCCTTTAGTATTGTAAGTATGGGTGCAAAAGGTCTAGGAGTTTCTGCTATTGATGGAAAGGTTAGTACTCATGCTAATGCAACTCAAGCTGTTTCCACAATTCAGGCTGCTCTTGATAAAGTATCAGAGGCCAGATCTGGACTTGGTGCTTTACAGAACAGACTAGAGCATACTATTGCTAATGCTGATAATACCGCTGAGAACTTACAGGCTGCCGAAGCCCGTATTCGTGACGTTGATATGGCTAAAGAGATGGTTAACTTTGCAAAAGACACCATTCTTCAACAGGCTGCACAATCAATGCTTGCTCAGGCTAATCAGCAGACACAGGGTGTACTTGCATTATTACAGTAATTCTAATTACACAGCTAGTAAGAAAGGGCTGACAAAAATGTCAGCCCTTTTTAGATAATAAACATGATAGGAGAGTAATATGTCTGATATAAAGGATCTATTAAGGGAAGCAATTGCTTCAATCGAAAGAACCACAGGACTTTTTTATCAACAGAATACAAGGGAAGGTTATACTAATCTAGAGCAGACATTGGGTAGCCTGTCACAACTAGCCGATCTAATAAATACAGCTGATTCAATAGATAAGGATTCTCTTTTTATAAGCCATTTTAATGACATTCTCAAAGAAGCGTTACAAGCATTAGAGCAGAGTGACACTATATTATTTTCAGATATTCTACAGTATAGTCTTAAGGAGTTATTAGAGAGTGAGTTATGATTATATGATCTTTTAGATGTAATAATAAAGCATAACGAATACTTATATCGGGAAGGATATGATTATATCATGGATTATTATGAAAAAAACATGGCATGTATAAAAATTCACAGAAATAATTTGTATCAATCTATAATGAATGTAGATGTTAGTAAAACGTCTAACCGATTAGATGCCATATCTTCAATAGTAGCCAGAGATGGACAACTAGCACTAACGATTAGGTATCAGCAGGCAGACTATAGATTAAACAGCCTATTTAATCCAGCTCAGGAGGCTAATAGATGGGTAGAACAATATAGCTTTCACAGTATAAATAATGTCATTGCTATGTTTGGCTTAGGAAATGGCGTATTCGCAAGAGCCATTGTAAGTCATATGAGTAAAGGTGATACTTTAATTATTTATGAACCCTGTGCAGAGCTTTTTTTTCATGTAATGCACTATTATGATATAACCGATCTGCTTGGAAATAATAGCATTATAATTGCTATCGAGGATATTAATGAATTTGAATTTCATAATATGATAAGAAATAAAATCTCCATTACTAATATGAAAAATAATATAAAATGTATCCATCCCAATTATGATAGGATTTTTCAGGAGAGCAATCTGCATTTTTGGAGGGAAATAAAGGATGCATATCATTCTGCCATACTGATGATAAATACCAATATGCTATTTGGAAGAGTATATTTGGAAAATATATTTAGAAATCTAAAGTATTTATCTATGAGTAGTACAATTTATGAACTAAGGGAAACCATTCCTAAGAATATTCCTGCAATTGTAGTAGCTGCAGGGCCTTCTTTATCAAACCAGCTTGACAGCCTAAGGAAGGCCAAGGGTAAAGCAGTGATAATTGCGGTAGATAGAATATTAGATTTTCTATTAGATTCGGATGTAGTTCCTGATTTAATATTTTCTCTAGATCCAATTAAGCCCGTAGAATATTTTACAAGAAGACAGGATGTTACTATCCCGTTACTATCATTCTTAGCTTCAAATAATAAAATATATGAAATCCACAAGGGGAAAAAAATTATTTGCAATTGTTCTGAATTTATAATTCCTTTTTATAAAGAGATAGGTAAAGAGGCTCCTATGATTATGTCTAGTGGTTCTGTGGCCACAGCTGCATTTACAGCCTGTGTTGAATTAGGATTCGAGAATATTATATTAGTGGGACAGGATTTAGCCTTTGACGGAGAAGCCACTCATGCAGGTGGGATTGAAGAGAAAATAGCTACAAACACCGAGATAATGGTAGAGGGAATATGCGGAGAGATGGTTAAAAGTAGATATGATTGGAAGGAATTTCTTACATGGTATGAAGACTTTTTAACATTGAATCCTCATATCAATGCGATTGATACAAAGGATAGTGGTGCGAAAATTAAGGGGACAAAGCTTATGACATTAGAAGAAGCGATTGATACTTATTCCCATGGAGATATAGCTTTTAGTGTAAACAAGGAGCTCTTATCACAGACATTGTCCATAGATAATATAGATAAATTGATAATATATCTACAAGGTGAGGCCAATCAACTGGATTTAATTGAAGATAAAGCAAAAGAGGGAATCAGGCTGTGCGATAAGCTAATTTTAGATAATAGGAGAAATATTCACTCACAACAAATTGATAATAATTTAAGAAAAATAAAAAAAGTGAATACCTTTATTGAAGAACAGAAGATATGCGCCCTTATGAACTACTATATAACAGCTGTAACCACACAGAAATTAGCAGAGATTTATCAATTTAAAAATGATATAAAAGAGGATAGTCTTAATACCTATCTAAGTGCCAAATCCATATATAAAGCAATAATAGAAGCCATTGATATTATCAGACCTTTGTTGAGTGAAGCAATTGATGATATTGCATCGGCTATATAGGATTATATGAAACAATTATATATTATGAAGGATTAATATATGATATACTTGCATTATCGATATATGAATGATTAGGAGGTAAAATGAGAGTATTAGTAACAGGAGCGGATGGATTTATCGGTAGTCATCTTACAGAAGCCTTGTTAGAAGAAGGACATGATGTAAGAGCCTTTACATTTTATAATTCCTTTAATACTTGGGGATGGTTAGATTCCTTGCCACAGGATAAGCTTAAAAGCATAGACATATTTTCCGGAGATATCAGAGATCCCAATGGCGTATATGAAGCGATGCAGGGGATTGATATTGTATATCATCTGGCTGCTTTAATTGCTATACCCTTTAGCTATCATTCGCCGGATTCGTATGTTGATACAAATATCAAAGGGACTCTTAATGTTCTTCAGGCAGGTAGAAAGCATGATACGGAAAGGATTTTGGTCACATCAACCTCCGAGGTCTACGGAACAGCCCAGTATGTACCTATAGATGAGAAACACCCATACCAAGGTCAATCTCCATACTCAGCAACAAAGATTGGGGCAGACAGATTAGCAGAAAGCTTCTATAGAAGCTTTCATATGCCAATAACTATTGTCAGACCATTTAACACCTATGGACCAAGGCAATCTGCAAGAGCGGTTATACCTACTATAATTACCCAGCTTCTCACAGGAAAAGAAGAAATTAAGCTTGGTGCTTTAACTCCAACCAGGGATTTTAACTATGTTATGGATACTGTAGAAGGATTTCTGGCAATTGACAAGTCTGACAGAACTATCGGTGAAGAAATAAACATTGCAACCCAAAATGAAATCTCGATCGGAGATTTGGCTAATGAGATTATATCTCAAATAAAGCCAAATGCCAGAATCATATGTGATGGAGAGAGATTACGTCCCGAGCAAAGTGAGGTTAATCGCCTCTTAGGTTCCAACGAAAAGATAAAGAGATTAACTGATTGGGAACCAAGATATACATTAAAGGAAGGGATTAATCAAACAATCGAATGGATGAGATACAATATAGAAAAATATAAAACAGACATTTATAATATATAATGTGGCTAATACAAAAGTGTATAAGCCATAAGCTATCCGAGGGGAGGTTTTCATTTGAAGCTAACTGATTATCTAGTATCGGAGGACATGAAGGTCCTTGATGTAATGAAAGTTATAGATCATAATGCCAAAGGAATTGCATTCCTCTGTGAGGGTGAAAGATTATTAGCAGCGGTTACTGATGGGGATATACGAAGATACATACTGAAAAGTGGAAGTCTAAATGCGCCGATTCGGGAGATAGCTAATTATAATCCTCATTATATTACAGAAGCTGATACCGGGGACGCTACTTTATATATGAAGAAGCATTCTATTACTGCTCTGCCTGTAATAAATAAAGATAAAAAAATAATTACAATTCATTTCTTATATCATAAAAAATCAGCCCGGAATGTTAATTTAAATGTTCCGGTTGTTATCATGGCAGGAGGTAAGGGTACAAGACTTTATCCATATACCCAGATACTTCCCAAGCCCTTAATTCCCATTGGCGATAAGA
>SHOH01000194.1 GCA_004294845.1 Anaerolineaceae bacterium | reverse complement strand
TCACGGATTATGGATAGATAAGATGCGAGGTAGTAGATATGCCAAAATACCAATGTTATCTACTATTATGTTCTCCTCGCTTACTCCTACACATATCCATTTCATAGGATCAACATTTTCCTTAATTTCGCTTTTGAGCTTATCTATGTCAGCACCTTCCTTAGCACGAACAAGTACCAATGAATAAGCTCCGGGTTGTATCATAGGCTCGCTTGCCAAGGCCTCCTCAAATTCTATATCTGACTTTCCAAGGAAATACTCTGCTCTCTCAGCATTTACTTCTTCCATCATCATGCCATTTTCTATATAGTCTCTAAAATCATCATCCAAGTCTGCAGTCTCATAAATCTTTTCCATAATATCTTCAAGGCTTCCTTCGAGATTACCTGACTTATTATTTGATTTATCATTTGATCCACTGCATGCTGCCAGACTTAATACTACTATAATAGCCATCATAAATAGTAATGTTTTCTTTATCATTTTGTCTCTCCTTAAGTAATTTATTTGATCATACAGTATATAGACGCTGAGAATAGCAAAACAGTTCCAAATATAAGACATATTTGGAACTGTTTTAAATCACTAGATGACAAATGTATAGACTTATACTTGTCTTTCTCTTATCTAACGGTAACTTTTATTCTATTTGTTAGATTCTTAGCCTTTGCAGTTATATAGACGGATCCCTTAGACTTGGCAAGAGCTTTGCCAGAGGTCTTATCAATTGATAATATTGCATAATCGTCTGTTGACCAGGTAATTTCTTTTTGGTAAAAGCCATAAGCCTTTGCTTTAAAGGTATAGCTGCTGTCTACATCCATGACGGACCTCGCCACCTTGAAATCTATATGAGCCTTGTCAACCTTAATTTTAAATTTAGCTGTTTTAATCTTACCGCTATATAATGTCAAGCGTGTTATAATTACCGCTTCACCTTCACCTACAGCTGTGATAGCCCCATCTTTATCAACCGTAAGAACTTTTTCATTACTTGATTCAAAGGATGCAATTACTCCACCTATAGCTTTGGATGATGTCTTTTCCTTTAAATCTCCTACCAGCATCAGAGTGGCAGGAAATTTAATTCTTATACTAGTTGTATTTTCCCTGGTACCACCTATATATAATTGTTTTCTTAGGATAGATAGGTCTATCTGATTACGTAAGGAGCTTATCTGACTTGGCTTAGCTTCCTCATTTAATACTACATAATCAGAACAGTGAACAAGGTTTATAGTTATATATCCATCCTCATCAACACAATAACGTGAGCTATAGGGTATTGTTTCAAGTTTTCCGCTTTCTTTGTTATAGTGATAGAGATATATCTGCATTCCAGGCTCTATATTATCTAAATATCCAACATATATTTTTACTCTAGCTGTAACAGGTAAATCTCCCTTATGCCCAAATGATAGGATTAATCCCTGATTGTCTGTCAGCTCCTCATTGATTTTCTTATCTTCACTTATAGGCAGAATATCAATCGACAGATTTACTTCAGACATCTTCTTTCCTGAACCTATTGCTTCACTAGTATCAAAGGTCCAAGTATACAGCTCATTATCGTCTTCATCTCTTACTGTAACAGTAACTTCCTCTTCCGCTTCTATAGCCTGCTTAAATAAGTCTGAAGAAATAGTCATACTATCATCACCATCATCCTGAGATGGCTTTATAATATCAATATTGAACTCTAACTTATCCTCCAGTTCAGGAGTGACTATTGGGCTAGGTGTAGGAGTAGCTATAACAATTGGTCTGGAAGGTGTATCGTCAGGTGGTGTAGAAGGCGAATCATTAAAAACAATCGCATAGGTAGAGAATTTGTCTGTATCAAATGTTATTACTCCATTGGAATAACTTGTATTTAACACAGTAGCATCACCGTTGTGAATTCTGACTACACTATATTCAGATTTTCCAATTAAATCCTCCGATAACTCCATATTAATTGTTACAGGTTCATCTAGGTCGTTTAGCTTTGTAATCCAAGCATCATCTGTACCAGCTTTAGCTATATACTCATTAAGATTAAGGTCAAGATAAGCTCCTGCTACCCTTGCTCCTGCCAAATCTGATATTGCCTCAATCTCATCGGAGCTTGGTATACCTTCATTAATTTCAAAGGCTACATTACCATGTATATTATTTTGACCGATATCTACAAGGGCATCGTTAATTGTTGGGGTGTTGTTCTGTATTATATCGCTACTCGGTATAAATCCAGCATACAAATGTACATGACCCTCAGGCATCATAAATGCATAATAGGCTCTTGTTTCACCTGGTGTGGTATCAATCTGATCCATTAGATTATAACTTAAGGTACCAGCTTGGTATTGATAGCCATAGTCTGGAAGAAGCTCGACGGTTACCACAGTACCCGCTTCAAAATTATAATCAAAAAATCCTTCCGAATCACTATTACAAATACCTGTAGCTCCTTTTATTGATAATCTACCGTTTGTTATTTCTTCGTCCGGGTTATCAACTATTCCATCTCTATCATTATCGTAGTTATAGCCTAATGTATATAGAGGCTTTGCACTAGATATGAGCTGATAGGTAGTAGCTGTCTCTGTAAGAACATATTTATTATCAGGATGAGTGCCAGGTAACAATTCATCGACCATAGCATATGGTATATTAGAATAGGTTTCAATAGGTCCAGTCATGTCCATATAATCCCATTTATATATTCTTGATGCAAAATTACCCTTATCAGAATAAACCATATCAAGGGTTGAACCTTCTCCTACCAAAAAGCATGTATCACTTGCACCTATACCATTGGAGTTAATGCTTAATTCTACTGAATGTCCTAGCTTAAATCCTTCATCAAAATTAATATTCTCAACACCAAGACTATCTGCCCATATGTTGATACTTCGAGGATTGACCGCCTCAACTCTTAAGGATTCATCTCCTACAATGCCCTTATTAGCTCTTGCACCAGAGCTTCCTATGTTTACTTCAATGTTATCCTTAAAAGCGAGGTTATTTCCTGATAAGATCCCGCCTGTCAGAGTTAAAGTACTATCCATATGATAAATTCCAGAGGGATCTCTTTCCTTTAGAAAATCAAAAGGTGTAATATCAGCTCCTGATGAAAGTACAATGGAATAATCCTCATAACCCGGAAGGGCAAGATTATTAACAGTAGAATCACCTTCCACATATATACCAAGCCTTCCAAACCCCTCGGTATATATTCCTCCATATGTACCACCATTCATATAGAGTGAATATTGGTTAACATGTTCATAGTATATTAATTCCAGGTTAGGTATGTCCACATCCTGAACTTCATTGTCTATAACCAGATCCACTCCACCGACAGATAGATTAAAGGACTCATCAGGATGATGGGGGGCTCCCCCTCCAATATCAGTATTGGTATAGCTTGCACCTGCAGCTATAATCGGAGTATTTTCATTACCACATT
>SHOH01000053.1:17073-19527 GCA_004294845.1 Anaerolineaceae bacterium | reverse complement strand
TCTGATGCAAAATTCAGGTGTGTATGCTATACTGTCAAATAACAGTTATATTGTTTGTGTATACTTATAATATACTATCACGTTAAAAGGAGACCTTATGAAGCAAAGTATTAAATCAGATAATAAAACAAGGTTTATAGGAATAAAGTTTTTCCTTATTATAATTGTAATATTCCTCTTGCTTGTTGGTTGTGATAACAAAAATGTTAATAACCAAGAAAACTCTGATTCTAATCTGAATCAAAACGATACCTCATCTGATAAGAATAATTCTATAGATAATAATATCCCGGATAATAATAATTCGAATAATACCTTAGAGGATGATGAAGCCTCTATAGATACAGGTTTAATTCAAGTTCAAGAGCCGCCTAATTATATTGCCCCTGAAGGAACTACCGTAGATACCAGAATAATGGTTCCCAAAGGATATTCTCGTGTTCCCTCAGAGACTTATGAAATTACAGGATTTATAAGAACCTTGCCTTTAAAGGATGACGGTAGTCAGGTCTTAAAGTTTGATGGGAACCCCATATACAAGCAGGATAATCATGTGGCTGTATTTAATATGGATATAGGAGATAAAGATTTACAACAATGCGCAGATTCTGTAATGAGAATCTATGCGGAATACTTTTGGTCTCTTGAAGAATACGATAAAATCGCTTTTCATCTAACCAATGGCTTCTATATGAATTATACCAAATGGAGAGACGGATTTCGAATAAAGGTAGAAGGTGGTAACCATGTAAGTTGGAATAAATCCGCTTCATATGATGATTCATACGAAACCTTCATAAAATATATGAATATGGTATTTGCATACGCAGGTACTCTTTCACTTACAGCCGAAAGCAGTCCTATTACTTTAGATGAACTACTTCCCGGTGATATCCTTCTTGAGGGAGGGAGTCCAGGTCACTGCGTTATGATAGTGGATATGGCATATGATGAAGACGGTAATCGTTGCTATCTGCTAGCTCAGGGCTACATGCCGGCGCAGGATTTTCATGTGCTTACTAATCCCCTTCATCCCGAGGATCCTTGGTATTATGAAGCAGAGATGGATTATCCCATAGAGACTCCATCATGGACCTTCGATGAGGGATCACTGATGCGATGGGCCGATTTTGATTTGGAGCAATGGGCTAATAACTCCCTGCAGGTAATATCTTCTCAAGTTCGTGCTTCTGATAATATTAGCCAAGTTACTCTTCTGGCTGTTGGGGATAACCTTATCCATATCGAAGTGGTGCAAAGCGGTAAGCAGGATGACGGTAGCTATAACTTTAATCATCTGTATGATGAGATAAAAGATGATATCATGGTTGCAGATATTGCAGTTATAAATCAAGAGACTATCTTAGGTGGGAAGTCACTGAATTACTCAGGCTATCCTGCCTTTAATTCTCCAACTGAAATTGGTGATGCCTTAGTAGAAGTCGGTTTCGATGTGGTTCTTCACGCAACGAATCATACCTTGGATAAAGGATTAAAAGGTGTTAATAATACATTTGAATATTGGGATAAGTTCCCTGATATTACCGTCCTTGGTATAAATAAAACAGAAGAAGATCGTAAGGAGATTCCTATTATTGAAAAAAATGGTATAAAGATTGCTATGCTTAATTATACCTACGGCCTAAACGGTTATAAGATACCTTCGGATATGCCCTATCTTGTAAATATGCTGGATAAAGATCAAATGGAAAAGGATATAATAAAAGCCCGTGAGGAAGCTGATTTTGTTATTGTCTATCCACACTGGGGTACAGAATATGTCTATGAGCCGGTTCGTTCACAAAGAGAATTAGTAGATTTCTATTATGGGCTTGGAGTGGATTTAGTTATCGGAACACATCCCCATGTTATTCAACCGGTAGAATGGGTTACTTCAGCATCGGGCCATAACATGCTTGTATACTATTCACTGGGTAACTTTCTTTCTTATCAAAAAGAACCCGCCCGAATGCTGGGTGGTATAGCCCATGTGACTATAACTAAGGATGATACGGATACCTACATAAGCGATGCCGCCATTACTCCCATAGTGACCCATTACGAGCACGGTCCCGCAGATTATAATTACGGTATTTATAAGCTATCGGAATATTCCTCTGAGATGGGAGATATTCACGGCGTTTCTGACATCGCTACTCAAGGGGATTTCTCCTACGAAGAAACTATACGCACCGCCAGAAAAGTTCTCGGCGCCTGGTACCGGTGATATTTGGTACCAGGTACCGTGCCCAATACTAAAGTTATAGATAAAAAAAGAATAAGATTGGCTAAAAAGGTGCCCCCATACGGACGCACGTTTTAACCAATCTTATCTTTATCTATCTACCCTCTCGCTCCCCCAGCCTCTTTCCTCTGGCTCATACCTTCTCCAGTACTAACCTTCTCTAGGTTATCAAAATTTAGTTAAAATGTCAATACATTTTAATTTTTTAG
>SHOH01000053.1:12756-16973 GCA_004294845.1 Anaerolineaceae bacterium | reverse complement strand
GGTGCCTGGCACCGTTTTATTTATTGATATCCGTTTGGATTCTTGCTCTGCCAGTTAAAGGAATCCTTGCACATTTCCTCGATACCTCTAATGGCTTTCCATCCCAGCTCCTTCTCCGCTTTAGATGGGTCGGCATAGGATGTGGCGATGTCTCCGGGTCTCCTGTCTGCTATAACATAAGGAAGCTTTTTGTTACAGGCCTTCTCATAGTTGTGAATTATCTCAAGTACACTGTAGCCTCTTCCTGTTCCAAGATTGTATGTAACCAGGCCAGGATTATCCATTAGCTTTTCAATTGCTTTTATATGTCCCAGTGCAAGATCAACAACATGAATATAGTCTCTGACTCCGGTTCCGTCAGGAGTATCATAATCATCTCCAAACACATTAATCCTATCAAGTACCCCCAATGCCACCTTGGCTATATAAGGTACTAGATTGTTGGGAATACCATTGGGATCCTCTCCAATTTCTCCGCTTTCATGTGCACCTATTGGATTAAAATATCTTAGGATAGCAATATTCCACTTGCTATCTGCGGTATATATATCTCTTAGGATATCCTCTATCATAAGCTTGGTTCTTCCATAGGGATTAGTAACGGATAAAGGAAATTCCTCTGTTATAGGAACGATCTCCGGATCTCCGTATACTGTTGCGGATGATGAAAATACTAAGCTTTTCACATCATATTTTTCCATGACTTCCAAAAGAGTAATGGTTCCGGATATATTATTGTTATAATAGGAAAGTGGAATCTCACAGGATTCTCCTACTGCCTTTAGACCTGCGAAATGAATTACCGCATCTATGTTTTCTACCTCAAATATGTTTATTAAAGCCTCTTTATCTCTGATGTCATTTTCATAAAACTTTATGGTCTTATTTGTAAGCTTTTCAACCCGCTTTATAGATTCCACACTGGAATTACTGAGATTATCTATAACCACAACCTCATATCCTGCATTAAGAAGCTCCAAATTGGTATGGCTTGCTATATAGCCCGCTCCACCTGTAACTAATATTTTCATAATATAATCCCCTTTGATTTTTCTTTTCAATTTATAATACTTTATATTCCCAAACATTGCAACAGATATGATAAATAATTAACCATCATTCAACATCTTACCATTATATAACAGGTTAATCTAAACTCCGTATATGCTATACTGTTGATAATAGCGGGTCAGTCAGAGTAAGATAGTTCTACTTGATTAGTCCCATCATAAAAACGAAAGGAGTATACCATGGGGAAAATATTTTCCTTCCGGTATGCCCTTCTTTTAAGTATTCTTTTGTTTAGTGTTTTACATGTAAATTCCATTAATCAGAAATGCGATAAGCCAAATGATGCTATCGTTATTGTCAAGGATTCTATCAAGGATTCTTCTATAGTTTTCACCCCTTCCCCTATACTTAATGATAAAGTTTTGAATGTCTTAGGCGTAAATATTACGCTTGGAGAAAGTGCTGATAGCATTCAGGATAAACTTGGAACCCCTAACCGCATAGCTAAGACAGAGATGGATTTTGATTATTACGTTTACAATAATAATTATAGTAAGCTCTTATTTGTAGCCGTAAAAGACAATATGGTTGTTGGTTTCTATACAGATTCAATTGACTTTAATTACCTTGGCATTACCCCGGGCTCTAGTCTGGATAAGGTAAATAGGTCGCTTAAAGTGGATTTGGCTATGGATTATCTTCTGACTCATTCCACAGATATCTATACGGTACATGTTTTTATGGATGAGATAGGTAACCACGGGGTTACGGGAATATCTCTTTTGACTACAAATCTGAAAGAGAATGGCTATACCGATGAAATCATGAGGGATATAGAGCTTCTTGTCTATGACCTGACTAATTCTATAAGGAAAAGAAACGGTATACCCATATTGTCCTGGTCCTCTACTGCTGCCAAAGCTGCCTACAAGCATTCTATAGATATGGCTGAAAACAGGTATTTTGACCATTATAATCTTTATAATAAAAATCCGGGTGATCGACTAAAAGAAGAAGGCATATATTATCAATCCGTCGGTGAAAATATCATTGCAGGTTATAAGACTGCGATAATCTCCAGTCATGCATGGTTTAATTCACCGGAGCATAGAGATAATATATTAAACAAAAACTACAGAAACTTAGGAGTTGGGTTTACATATCAGGAAGATAGCATGTTTAAAACATATATTACACAGAAGTTTTATCGATAATTCTACAAAAAGTAGCATACAATACTTCCTACACAGATGAAAATAAATTAAAAAACCTTTTAATTATTCTTGATACAAATTTAACCTTGATTAATAGGGGTATTATAATGTATTCTTATACATGGGAGGACATTATATGGATCAACAATTATTTCATAAGGTATGTGATGATGTCATAAGTCAAAGCCAAGGTTTAATGGGAATCGGAACGCTGAGCGAAAAGACCGTGCACTCTGTCCTGAAAAACTATTACGAGACCAATGACAATAACCATGAGATTAAAATAAATGGTTTTGTAGCAGATATCTGTAATGGACAGGAAATAATAGAGATACAGACTAGAAGCTTCGATAGATTAAGAAAAAAGCTGTCCGTATTTTTAGATCACTATCCTGTCACCATAGTTTATCCCATCCCATATATAAAATGGATTCGATGGGTAAACCCGCAGACAGGCGAAATTACTCAGCCAAGAAAATCTCCTAAGAAGGGTACTCCCTATATAATCTTTCCTGAGCTATATAAGATTAAATTCTTTCTTCTAAAGCCAAATTTACGACTTAAAATTGTGCTACTTAATATGGAGGAATACCGTTTCTTAGATGGCTGGAGCGAGGATAAAAAGAAAGGTTCCTCCAGATGCGATCGCATTCCGATGGAGCTTATAGAAGAAATCCATATATCGCAAGTTGAAGATTATAACCTTCTGATACCTGAATCTTTGAAGGAGGTATTCACCTCTAAGGATTATAAGAAAGCCACTGGTCTGTCCACCGGTGCATCGAACACAGCCGTACATATACTTAATTATGTTGGAATAATAGAAAGAATAGGAAAGAAGGGACGTGCTTATCTTTATTCACGAAAAGCAGATTAGTACAAGATAATTAGCACGTTTTTATGATATGTCTTCAGATCAAGTCCACTAATCTAAAAATTAAAAAGGAGGAGGGGGTAAATTCAAATCCCCCGCTAAACAGTTATGAGTACAGAAAACACAAACAATATTAACGACAAGGATTTGGATATTATTGAACGAGAAGAAAACCTCTCGGAAGAGCCGGCCACAAATGAAGTCGAAGTAATTCCTTCAATGGACGATTTTAAGGAGCAGATTGAAAGTTCCTTCAAAAAAGTATCTGAAGGTGATATCCTAAAGGGCACAGTAATCGGTATATCAGAAACAGAGGTTACATTGGATCTGGGCTATTATGCCGAAGGAATTATAAAGCTTGAGGAGCTAAGTAACGACCCCTCATTTTCAATAAAGGGCGATGTTACTTTAGGCGAAGAAATGTCCTGTGTTGTCATTAATGAGGACGATGGTAGGGGCAATATACTCTTATCAAAGAAACAGGCAGATGACGTCCTTTCATGGGAAAAGCTATCTGAGGACTTGGATTCCAAAACTAAGCTTCTAGTAAAAATAGCTCAGGCAGTAAAGGGTGGTGTTGTAGCCTATCTATATGGCATTCGCGCTTTTATTCCCGCTTCCCAACTCTCCATAGGGTATGTCGAGGATTTGGAAACATGGGTTGGAAAAGAAATCGAGATTATCGTAATCACAGCCTCTAAGGAAGATAGAAAACTGATCTTATCCGGAAAAGAAGTAGAATTAGAAAAAGCTAGTAAGGAAAAAGCAAATCAAATGGCAAAGCTTACTCGCGGATTTGTAACGACAGGTACAGTTGAAAAAATTATGCCTTACGGCGCTTTCATAAATATTGGTGATGGCTTGTCAGGACTACTTCATATATCTCAAATTTCTGAAAAAAGAATTAAGTCCCCGAATGAGGTTATTAAGGAAGGTGAGACTGTAACGGTTAAGATATTAGATATAAAGGATGGTAAAATAAGCCTAAGTATGAAAGCAGTCAGAGAAAGGGAAGATGTAGCACTGGATGTTTCAGATGTTCCCTCTTCCTATCAATCAGGCGAAGAAGTAACAACTAATTTGGCTTCTTTATTAAAGAATATAAAGCTAGATTAAAA
>SHOH01000053.1:0-12656 GCA_004294845.1 Anaerolineaceae bacterium | reverse complement strand
GCTTAAAAATATATAAAATCCATAAGATATAGAATAATAAATGCAAGTGCTCCGAGTCCTATAAATTGCAGTATAAAAAGCATCCATAAAAGCCCTCGATTACCTTTGACTTTTTTCTCTAGCCTAGTATAGTTCTCCCGAAGTCCGGCATTCTCCTCACTGATTTGGTATAGAAGTTGCTTATGTAACTCCAATATTACGGAGGATAGGCTGTTAATCAAGTTCTTATCCATCTCTTCCAATTTATAGTTAGTCTCAATAATGGTCGTCATAAGACTTTCTATATGGTCTATGGCTTTTTTCCCCTGGTTAAGTGCCTCTTCATTATGTTCCTGTGACCAGTCGCGGTCTTTTTGTTTTAGCTTCTCTAATATTAAAAGAATCTCTGCATTCTGCTTCTGTATTTGTGACAGCTGCATTGATGTTTGAACGAGGGCTATCTTGCTGCTATCAGGCTGATTTTCAATATGTCTAAGCTTTTGCATATACTCATCCATGGACTGTTTATACCGCTTAAGTACCTCTTTGTACTGTGCAAGTCGTATCTCATTCCTGTCCTTGGTATTGTCTGAGTTCTCCTTGTTTTTAGATAAAGGAAATAGACTCATTTTCACCCTCCTCCAACCGTATTATGCTCCGAAGCCCAGAAGCATTCGGTTTTTTCCTGATTTTTTCTTATCCTTTTTATCCTTCTTAGTATCCTCACTGCCTTGTTCTTCGACCACTATAGTTTCCAAAGCTTTCATGGCACTATAGTTTTGAACCTCTTCATTTATTGAGAGCATTTTCTGATCCAGGTATGATACCAGCTCAGAGCATTCCTTCAGTTCCTTTCTGATATGCTCCGGTGCATTCCCTTCAAATTTATAATAGATCTTATGCTCCAGACTTGCCCAAAAATCCATTGCGATTGTTCTAATCTGTATCTCTACTTTAATATCAATGGTAGAATTAGAAAGATAAACAGGTACGGTTACAATCATATGATAGCTTGTATATCCGTTGGGCTTGGGGTTGGCAATATAGTCCTTTATCATTAGAACCTTTATATCAGAAAGAGTAGATATTAAATCGGCTATTCGGTAAATATCCGATGTAAAGGAGCATATTATCCTAATCCCGGCTACATCATTAACATGGTTTATTATATTATCTACATCTAATTCTTTGCCATAACGTCTTAATTTCTTAGCAATACTCTGTGGAGTTTTTAGTCTGGAAGTAATATGTTCAATAGGATTATACTGATGTGCCAGTTTAAATTCGTTGTTAAGTATTTCCAGCTTAGTGTTAATCTCCTTTAATGCTGCATCATATAGCATTAAAGCTTGGCTCCACTCCTCTGCCTCATTATATAAGATAGGTAGTTCCATTTTATCACAACCTTTGCTGATGTGTAATAAAATCACACAAATTTTTTGTTCATATTTTGTCTAACGAGGACAGTATAGCATACAATTATGAACAAACCTTGAAGATTTAAAATTTTAATCAAAAATTAATAAAGTTCTTTATTATTTTTGTTTGTTTTTACGAAAGCTGGGCTAAACAGCTAAGCCTGATTTATAAATTAGAGAATAGTAGTTATGGGGTTTTTAATAGTTAAAGATTTTTAAAATTATTATTGACAATAGCAAAACTTACAGCTATAATGTTGGAAGACTATTACAGAAAGTGAGGTAAAACATATGAAGTTAATTATTAGTAGAAATCAAATCGGTAGAAATCATGTTAACGCAATAGCTATGTCTTTATGTGGGAATACCTCATGGATCTGTAAGAATCGTGTTCGTATATAAGTTGGCCTACCCTTTCCTGCTGCCTTTAGGATAGGATCAACGAAAATTACAACCGGATTTTGCTTGTTTGCCGTGGTATTTCTACCGCGGCTTTATTTTATTGTATAGGAAAAACATTTAAATACCGGTTATCTAATCTAGTGCATCTAGGGAATGCAGGAAATGGAGGAGTAATGAATAAACTGTCTTATTATTTTAAGAAATATTGGTATGCTTATGCATTTGCACTGCTTTGTACTGTGATTGCTGTTATCATGGATATGATTTCTCCACAGATTACAAAGCGAATCATAGATCAGGTTATTGTTGATGGAGAAGTCGCTTTGCTTCCATCCCTATTATTAATGATTCTTTTTATCGGATTCGGAAGGGCTATATTTGCCTATTTAAAAGAACTGATCTTTGATACTGTAAGTTCAAAAATTGCTACAAAGCTAAGAAAGCGCTTGTTCGTCCATATACAGGGATTATCAATAAGCTTTTTTGATGAAAACAATACAGGAGAACTGATGTCTAGAGTAAAGGATGATGTAGACAGAATTTGGGCTGCCGCAGGTTATGTCAGCATGCTTATCTTTGAAGTAATCATCCATACAAGCATCGCCTTATTCTTTATGTATCGCTTAAGTCCCAGCTTGGCAATTATACCTACAATTGTGCTACCAATCGTAGCCGGCCTTGCTGTACTGATGGAAAATAAACTTGGAAAGATCTATGAGAAGATCAGTGAGCAAAACGCCAAATTAAACACAGTTGCACAGGAGAACTTGTCAGGTGTTCGCACCGTAAAGTCCTTTGCAAGAGAAAAATTTGAGATTAACAAATTTCTATCTCATAACAAGCAATATTATGATTTAAACATGAAGCAGTCCAAGGTTTTTATTAAGCTGTATCCTTATTTTCAGCTGATTACTAAGCTGCTTCCCATGGTCGTTATATTTTTCGGTGGACGCCAAGTGATTAATGGAGATATCTCTCTTGGTACCTTAGGTGCCTTCACCGAGTATTCCATGAATATAGTGTGGCCTATGGAAATGTTAGGCTGGTTATCAAATGATCTAGCAGCAGCTTTTGCTTCTTACAAAAGGATCAAAAAGATTTTTGCCCAAAAGCCTGTAATAATTGAGCAAGAAGATCCTATTGTTCTTGAAGAGGTAAAGGGATCGATAGAATTTGATAAGGTCTCCCTAACAATTAAAGATAATAAAATCCTTAAAGATATCAGCTTTAGTCTACCGGCTGGCAAGACCATTGGAATTATGGGCGCTACCGGTACCGGCAAAACATCAATTATTAATATATTGCAGAGATTCTATGATATAACAGATGGTGAAATTCGCCTTGATGGTGTAAATATTAATGAGCTAACCTTAAAGCAACTAAGAGGGAGCATCTCTCTTGTCATGCAGGATGTTTTCCTATTCTCAGACACTATTAGTGAAAATGTGAAATTAGGAAACAGAGAACGGGTAAAGCAAGAGGAAATAATCGAAGCTGCTAATCATTCACAGGCAAGCGAATTTATCGATAGACTGGATGAGGGCTATGAGACTATTATAGGGGAACGTGGAGTAGGTATGTCCGGTGGTCAGAAGCAGAGAATCAGCATTGCAAGGGCACTGGCTAAGAAGGCTCCTATACTTGTATTAGATGACTCAACCTCCGCTTTAGATATGGAGACAGAGCATTCTATTCAAAAGGCATTGCAACAAATTAATGCTACTAAGGTTATAATCGCCCATAGAATTTCTGCTGTAAGGAATGCTGATGAAATAATTATTTTAGAAGATGGAAAAATCTCTGAGCGCGGAACCCACGAAACGCTCCTTAAAGAAAAAGGTTACTATTATCAGACTTATTTAGCTCAGTATGGCGACTATGTATCAACAGATACACTTGCTCGTACCGGCTCTGATGGAAGGGAGGTAACTATATGTCAATAAACGCAATAAAAGATGACGAACATATGAGTACAGTCAGCAAAAAAACCACTATGGTACGCTTGTTTCGTTACCTTTTAGCATATAGAGTAACTATAACATTTGTTATACTGATTATGCTGGTAACAGTTGCAATCTCAATAATAAATCCTCTGTTAATCGAGAGAGCAATTGACGTTCATATAGCACAGAAGGATCTTCGAGGCTTGCTAATAATCATCGGATTTGCTTTAGGAATTAATCTTATATTTATCATATTAGTGAAATTAAGAATGTACCTAATGGCAAAAATGTCAAATGATGTACTCTTAAGAATAAGGCAGGAGCTATATACTCATATACAAAACCTAAGCTTTAACTTCTTTGACAGCAGACCAACCGGAAAGATTCTTGCAAGAATCATAGGTGATGTAAATTCACTAAAGGATGTACTTTCAGATAGTGTTACTACACTTATACCGGATTTCGTAACCATAAGTGCCGTAGTTATTATAATGCTAATCAAAAACTGGCGCTTGGCTGTGGCATCCTTAATAAGTCTCCCCTTGATGCTTGGCGGACTGTGGTTTATCGAAACAAGGTCTCACTTAAGATGGCGTGTATTTAGGAAGAAAAGCTCCAATCTCAATGCTTTTATCCATGAGGATCTTTCAGGAATGCGAATTATACAAAGCTTTACAGCAGAAAAAGAGACTGAAGAGGACTTTGACCAGCTACTTGGAGAGCATAGAGGCTCATTTATGCATGCAATTGTTTTAAACGATGCCTTCTTCTCAGTAGTAGATATAAGCTGGGGACTCGGAACTATCGCCATGTATTATGTGGCCGTTAAGTTTATGGGTATTGGCGTTGATAATGTAGGAACCCTGATTTCCTTTGGTATCTATATAGGAATGTTCTGGCGACCTATTATGAACCTAAGTAATTTTTATAACAAGTTGATTACTAACATCTCAGGAGCGGAACGAATCTTTGATATTCTCGACACCAAACCTGAGATCGCAGATGCCTCGAATGTTGAGGAAATGCCGGTTATCAAGGGTGAAGTAACCTTTGACCATGTATCATTTGCTTATGATAAGGATACTCAGGTACTAAATGATGTTAGCTTTATTGTAAAGCCCGGTGAAACCATTGCACTCGTGGGACCCACCGGTGCAGGCAAGACTACAATTGTTAATCTCATAAGCAGATTTTATGATGTTCAGCAGGGAAATGTATATATTGACGGATATAATGTTAAGGATGTATCCATTGAAAGCTTAAGAATGCAAATGGGAATCATGACACAGGATAACTTCCTTTTCTCTGGTTCTGTTAAAGATAATATTAGATACGGAAAGCTGGATGCAACTGACGAAGAAATTATTGCGGCTGCTAAGGCAGTTAATGCCCATGACTTTATTATGAAGCTGGATAAGGGGTACGATACAGAGCTAAGGGAAAGAGGCGGCGGGCTCTCTATCGGGCAAAGGCAGCTCCTTGCATTTGCAAGAACCATGGTTTCCATGCCTAAGATATTAATACTTGATGAGGCTACTTCTAGTATAGACACCCATACCGAGCTTTTAGTACAACAGGGTATTGAAGCATTGCTAAGGGGGCGAACCTCCTTTGTAATTGCACATAGGTTGTCCACTATAAGTAAGGCCGACAGAATCTTTGTAATCGACGACGGAAAAATCTTAGAGGAAGGCAGTTCTGATGAACTCCTTGCAAAGAAGGGCTTATATTACGAACTATATATGGCACAATTCAAGAACATTTAAATTGACTCGAGTGTCAAAAGCCCAGATTAATATATCATAATCAAAATCTGCACATAGCAGTAAGAACTCTGCTTCGATTTCAATGTATAAGAGGTACTTACTGCCTTTTGCAGATTTTCTATTTAAATATTAGCAGAGGGCTTTTGTCACTCGTTTAACCTTCTGTATATAAGCGTTTTTAAATTGTCTTGTTAAAATCTTCGATTTGGTATGGTTATTATAAAGCTTGTACCTTTAGTGAATTGGGAACGGACCTTTATCTTACCGATATGTGCGAGGATAATCAGCTTTGCAAGAGATAGTCCAAGACCATGTCCGCTTATATTATTGCTTCTTGCATGGTCAGATCTATAGAAACGATCAAATATATGCTCCACATCATAACGAGTCATTCCGAGTCCAGTATCTTGAACCGTTATAACACAATCTCCGTCACGATTTTTGCATAGTATGGTGATTTCATCTCCGTCCTTAGAATATTTCACCGCATTATCAATAAATATACGAATTGCCTGCTTTAGGGCTTGTTTATCCCCATATACAGTAACATCCTCTAGAATAGGGCTGTTTATAACACGGCCTACGGCAACCAATCCGGTCTCCTTGATCATATCCTCGATCATAGGTTTCATATTAAATCTTTTCTTTATAAGCTTTAAAGTCTTTTTATCATGTCTGGATAAAAAGAGAAGCTTTTCTACAAGATCCTGCATAGCTCGGGACTCATTTTGTATTGCCTCAATGGATTCATCTAGTACTTCTTCATTCGTGGAGCCCCAACGATCCAGCATATTGGCATAGCCTTGGATTACAGCAATCGGTGTTCGTAGCTCATGGGAGGCATCCGATACAAATTGCTTCTGACTCTCATATGATGTCTCAATCCTATCCAGCATCTCGTTAATTACTTTGGCCAAATCCTTTAATTCATTTTGGGTTCCCGCTATATTAAGTCTTTCGCTATGGAGATTATGGGCTGTCAATCGATTTGCTGTAGCTGACATAATACTAAGCGGTTCAAAAAGCTTTTCGTCGTCCTTTCTACCCTTTCGAATAATAAAAAAGACTATAACCATATAGAGTATAATCAACTTCCATAGCATTGAAAGAAACCTCTGGTAGCTTCCCGTTAAATCATATTGAAAGGTTGCTCGATAAGAAGTATTACCTACCAAAAACTCTCTGTCTTCATTAACCACTAATATGTGGTTATCGCTTTTTCTGTCAAAATGTATCCCATGAAAAAAAGCTTTATCTGAGGTCGGGCGATAAGCAATGTCATTATAAACCTCTTCCTCGGTATCCTTAAGCGCTATCATCATGGAAAGGTTCTGCATATAATAAGGGTTAATATATATACTTCCTTCAGATTCGCTAATTGAGGTGATTATGTCGGTGGCCATATCGCTAAAATCCTCTTTCTCAGCATACATATATATTAGAAAGATTCCAAATATAAGTATAATTCCATGAGTCAAAAGAAGCTTCAGATAACCCAATGATATCCGAAACATAATCGATAGCCTAAGATTACTCATTAACTCTACTCTTTTTGTTCGAATTGGCAGAATAATCTTTATAGCCATTCTACGTATAAATTCTAAAAAATTGTCCCAGCTCATGTTATCCCCTTTAAGTCACTTTGGTTTTTATTCTCAAATTTAGTCTTTTATAATATATCCAACACCACGGACAGTTGAAATCAAATGTATTCCATATTTCTCATCAATTTTCTGCCTTAAATATCTAATATATACATCTACCACATTGGTATCACCAAAATATTCGTAATCCCATACATGATTAAGCATCTGTTCCCTGCTTAGTACTACATTCTTATTGCGAATCAGATATTCTAAAAGCTCATATTCCTTTTTAGTTAGCGTAATCTCATCGTCCTTATAATAGGCTTCTCTGCTTGCCAGATTTAACTTTAAATCACCTATCTGTAGATTTTCCAGCTTAGGCTCCTTTTTGTTTTTCTTTCTATTAAGAGCAACCCTAATTCTGGCCAGTAATTCCTCTATAGCAAATGGCTTAGTCATATAATCATCCGCTCCGGTATCTAATCCAGCCACCTTATCGGACACATCATCCTTAGCAGTAAGCATAATTATAGGAACCTGGGATTCTAGACGAATTCTACGGCAAACTTCAATTCCATTTAAGCCCGGAAGCATTATATCAAGTATAACTAAATCCACATTCTCTTTTAGGGCCTTCTCCAGTCCCTGTCTGCCCTCGCCTGCAATTAATACCTCATAACCCTCATGCTTCAACTCAAGCTCTAAGAATCTAGCTATTTTTAACTCATCTTCAACAATCAATATCTTGGCCAATTATATACCCTCCCCTTTTTATCTCCTTGCTCTATAGTAAAAATCTTAATAAAGGCTAAACATCTCTTGCACCAATACTACTATATAATTCATTATCTGAATCTTATTGTAGCTTTTGCTCAAAGATTTTTCAACATATCTATATTAGAATTGCATTAGAATTACAAAAGGAAGGCCAAGACAAGGGTTCTATCCCTTTTCCAGGCCTTCCTCTATAGTCAGTATTTTGTAACAAGAGATTAACCTAAACCCATCACACAAATCGTGTTAATCATGGATTATCTATCTTATCGTTGATTTAACTGCTTTTACTACATTATCTACTGTAAAACCGAATTTCTCAAAAAGGATATTAGCAGGTGCAGATGCTCCAAAGCTATTCATAGCAACTGTGGTTCCGTCTAAGCCAACGTATTTACCCCATCCGAAAGAGGACAAGGCCTCAACAGCCACTCTGGCTCTAACACTCTTAGGAAGAATGCTTTCCTTATATTCATCGGACTGTTCTTCAAATACATCCATTGAAGGCATGCTGACTACTCTTACGTCAATACCTTCCTTTAATAGCTCTTCCTGAGCACCTATTCCCAGCTGTACCTCAGAACCGGTTCCGATAATGATTGCATCCGGAATATCCTTCTTGGAATCGGAAACAACATATGCTCCCTTTAATGCATCCTTAGAGGATCCTTTTAGCTGAGGCAAATTCTGACGAGATAGAACAAGCGCTGTTGGAGTATTGCGAGAGGTGATTGCATAATACCAAGCCGCTATACATTCGGTTGCATCCGCAGGACGATATACGGTGAAGTTAGGCATAGCACGAAGCATTGCCAGCTGCTCTATAGGCTCGTGAGTCGGGCCGTCTTCGCCTACACCGATACTATCATGGGTTAATACATATGTTATAGGCACTTCCATAAGTGCTGCCAGTCTTGCCATAGGCTTCATATAATCACTAAAGACAAAAAATGTAGAAACATAAGGCTTTAATCCGCCATGAAGCGCCATACCATTACCGATTCCTGCCATGGCTAACTCTCTGACACCAAAATGCAGGTTACGTCCACCATAGTTATCCTTTGAGAAAGATCCTTCATCCTTCATAATGGTCTTTGTTGAGGGAGATAAGTCTGCGCTTCCTCCAATAAAATTAGGAAGGTGGTCTTTGATTCTATTAATTACTTGTCCGGATAGATTTCTAGTTGCATCAGCTTTATCATCGTATGCCCAGAACGCCTCATCATCTAATAAGTCCTTTGCTGCATTATCATCATGGTACTGATCCCATAGCTTCTTCATCTCAGGATGCTTTTTGCAATAATCATCAAAGAGCCTATTCCATTCCTCTTCAACCTTAGCATTCTTATTAGCAATGGCCTTATAATTGTCATAAATTTCTTCAGGAACCTCAAAAGCAGTCTCAGCGGTCCACCCCAGTTTTTCTCTTAGAGATTTAACATTGTCTACTCCTAGTGGTTCTCCGTGAGCACTTGCCATACCCTCTTTGGGGCTACCGTAGCCAATCTGAGTCTTAACCGTAATCATAGTAGGTCTGCTTAAGTCTGCCTTCGCAGCTTCGATAGCGGCTCCGATTTCCTCAAGATTGTTACCGTCCTCAACCACAAGAGTTTGGAAGCCATATGCCTCGAATCTCTTCTTAACATCCTCAGTAAACGCTATATCCGTATCTCCTTCTATGGATATCTTGTTGGAATCATATAATACGATTAACTTACCTAATCCTAATGTTCCCGCCAGTGACATTGCTTCTGAAGTAATTCCTTCCATCATACAGCCGTCCCCACCAAGAACAAAGGTGTAATGATCCACTACCGGAAAACCCTCTTTGTTAAACTTAGCAGCCAGATGAGCTTCAGACATGGCCATACCTACTGACATTGCCATACCAGCACCAAGGGGACCTGTTGTTGCTTCCACGCCTATCGTATGTCCATACTCAGGATGCCCTGGTGTTAAAGAACCATCCTGTCTAAACTGTGATAGATCCTCTGATGTAAGCCCATAACCAAATAAATGTAATAGTGAATATAAGAGCATTGATCCATGTCCACCTGATAAGATAAATCTATCTCTGTTAGGCCACTTTGGATTTGCTGGATTATGCTTCATATGTTTTGCCCATAGCTCGTATGCCATTGCTGCGGCTCCAAGGGGAAGTCCCGGATGACCGGAATTGGCTTTTTGTACGGCGTCTGCTGATAAGACTCTGATAGCATTTACAGACATTGTGTCGATGTTACTCATTATATTTCCTCCTTTAACAAAATGTTCTTTTAATATTATACTATAATTTATTCCAATGTAGTGCACGCAGCATTATCTGCTATGCTTGCCCTCTGCCTTATATAAAGCAAAGATAATACTCGGAACCAATAGCAACTGTATAATGATGCCCGGAATACCTGTTATCGCCGAGCCCCAGACTGTAAAAGGTGCCGGCACCTGCATAGCAAAAAATCTTGCCATTACAAATAACACAAGTGCATTGATAATTCTTCCTGCAATCATTGATAAAATCAAACTTATATAAACTCTTAAAGTTCTTCCCATCCATTTTGCAGACCTTTTTTGTAGTAAATACATGAATAATCCAGCAAATAAACCATAGGCTGCTAATTCAAAAGCCATAATTACATTAAACGGGAATATAGGCATGCCAAATAATGAATTTATGAGCGGTGTAATAAAGCCGATTAAAGTGCCATAATATCCACCAAGGTAAATACCCGCAATAAATACACTTATATGCATAGGTAGAAACACTTTACCAATCTCAGGTGTTCCAAACATATGAAACATTCTTGGGATAACAATTCCGATAGCAAGCAAAAGTCCTCCAACCGTGAGTCTGTATACACTGTTCTTTCTCTCTGTCTTCATAAGAATATCCTTTCTAGTTTTTGTGTTTTTATGTATTATTAATTGTGAACCTGTTTGTATTATTCTGGGCCAATAATATAAAAACTAAAAACATATTATAAATATAAGTTCTTTATAACTTTGAAAATACTTGTCCTAGTCCGGCTTGTATCAGCAAATCTGCTTCCCGGTCATATGGTGTAACTGATTTATTGATTAAAGCCATCTTATTACCTTTGTAGTATCTGATTAATCCTGCGGCAGGATATACGCTTAGTGAAGTACCTCCGATAATTAAAACATCCGCCTTCGAAATACTTTGAATTGCTTTAGAAACTATTATATCATCTAAACCTTCCTCATAGAGAACAACATCCGGCTTTATAGTTCCGCCACATTCGCAAGAAGGAATACTCTTGGCTTCCTTAATCTTATCAATGTTATAAAAAAGATGACAATTCATGCAATAGTTACGAAGCACAGAGCCATGAAGCTCTAGAACGTTTTTACTGCCGGCTTTCTGATGAAGTCCATCTATGTTCTGAGTCACTACTGCCTTTAGCTTTCCTTGGTTTTCTAGCTCCGCTAATTTTATATGAGTTATGTTGGCTTGAGCATTATCATAAATCATCTTATCTCTATAAAACATATAGAATTGTTCTGTATGCCTAATGAAAAAGCTGTGACTTAATATGGTTTCAGGTGGATAATCATATTTTAAATGGTATAAGCCATCAACACTACGAAAGTCAGGTATTCCACTTTCGGTTGACACTCCGGCTCCTCCAAAAAATACAATGCTGTCGCTCTTTGAAATCCATTGCTTCAGTTTATTGATTTTTTCCTCTAGCATGGGTCTCCTCCCTTGGCAATATGTATCCACAATGGCTTGCTTTAATTACAAAGCTATCAACACATTAATAATAGTAACCCCCTTAAGTATTTATGTCAATTACTTAGATTATATTATGTTAAAAAAACGACCTTGAATAAGGCCGTTATAATGAGACATCGGGGACTCGAACCCCGGACACCTTGATTAAAAGTCAAGTGCTCTACCGCCTGAGCTAATGTCCCATTCTTTTAAGAATATATAAAAGAAAAATGCCCAGAGCCGGAATTGAACCAGCGACACGAGGATTTTCAGTCCTCTGCTCTACCAACTGAGCTATCTGGGCATGGTATACTTCGTTCCTAAAAAGAGGTATGTATAGCATACTTCCTTGTAGAGCAAAATTAGTAGCGGGGGTAGGATTTGAACCTACGACCTTCGGGTTATGAGCCCGACGAGCTTCCAGACTGCTCCACCCCGCGGCACTATTTATGTTCACATACAATATTATATGCCTGTGAACCTATATTAATGGCAAAAGCCAAATGGATGGAGAAGGATTCGAACCTTCGAAAGCGTCGCTAACAGATTTACAGTCTGCCCCCTTTGGCCACTTGGGTACCCATCCAAATAATATACAATTTAATAAATCTTAAAGCCGATGATCGGACTCGAACCGATAACCTGCTGATTACAAGTCAGCTGCTCTGCCAATTGAGCCACATCGGCGTATTAAAATCAAAGCGCAGAGCTTGGTGCTCCGCCCGATTGCTCTGCAAAGAGCTGAGCGACATCGTTGTTAAATGGGACCTATAGGGCTCGAACCTATGACCCCCTGCTTGTAAGGCAGGTGCTCTCCCAGCTGAGCTAAGATCCCTCGGGATTATTATGTACGAAGTAATACATTTCATTCCTTGAAATAATTGTATCTCGTCTCATAATTTATAATACATGTGATTAATTAAAATAATATCAGACGACCCAGAAGGGACTCGAACCCTCGACCTCCGCCGTGACAGGGCGGCGCTCTAACCAACTGAGCCACTGGGCCAACTAATAAGTACATTCTGCACATAATACGTATTACATTGTGC
>SHOH01000193.1 GCA_004294845.1 Anaerolineaceae bacterium | reverse complement strand
ACGTTTTACCGTATTAGCACTTTACCATACTACCACAATGACGCAAATAATGCAAGATTATTTTATCGGTACCAGGCACGGTGACTGGCACGGTACCTGGCACCGTGCCTGGTACCAAAAAATCCGGTGTCAGCTACCGAACTTCTGTACCTGACACCGGATGAATTTACAACTGATGAACCATATAATATAAATTAAAGATCTCTCTTGGCTGCCTCCATTAGTAGGAAGAAGGCTTGCCCCTCTGTTGCAATACCAGGATGATCAAAATGAGGCATTCCACATACATCCCGAACAAATCCGTATTTGTCAACCTTGGCATAAGCAGCGTTTCTTGCCTTATCCGCAAATATCATATATCTACTATCCAGATACCCAGCCTTTATTCCACGATATATAGTATATGCCAACATTTGTGACATATTGGTCTCAATAAAGCTCTGCGCGTCATCAAGTACATTGTAAAAAAGTCCGTCATCTCTTTGATATGTTAGGCATGCATGAAGAAGCGTGATTAGATAACTAATTAGATATTCCTTATCCTCCTGATGATTTTCATCAAGCATGGCTATGACTCTTGTAATTCCAGCCAAAGCCCAACCATTTCCGACACCCCAGAAATCCTTTCTACCTAATTCCTTCCTTTCATCATCCCATGTATGGGACAAGAGCCCCATATTCTGATTGAAAAGATATTTTCTAAAGCCTTTTATCTGCTTCATGGCTTCTGCTACATCACCATATTTGCATAGGAAGGGCGGAACCATATAGTAGGCATCTACCCAGACTTGGTGCTTCGCCCAATCTCCGTCAAAATGATAAAGTATACCATCCTTTGTTCTTGGTGCATCGTATTTTATGTAATGATAAAGCTTATCTATAGCTTCCTTATAATCTTTTCTATCTGTCTCCTTAGCGGCAGCTATCAGGACTTCGCCTATGGCCGCAGGATCATTAACAGAGTCATTTTTCTCCATGACAGCTAATCTTCCATCCGAAGCACTTCTTGCAAGAGCAGCCTCACAAAGACAAATCACATCATCAGTCAAGCCCTCTAGCTCATAAATGGCTTGGCCTGCAATACCCTGCTCCCATGAAAGCCGCTGTATACATAGCATAGCAGCTTTAACTCTATCAATTTTGGTTTTCTCTACATCACTCATAAATAATCTCCCGATAAACGGTGCCTGGTACCGTACCTGGTACCGAATTACTCTTTTTTGAACCAATATTCCTTGACCAGTGCTATCAGAACCGATACCATACCTCCCAGTAAGGTGCCGATTATTACGTTTCTGGCGTTGCTGGGACTTGTCTTGTTTCTGGGTGCTACAGGTTCTGAAGGAAGATATATATTACTTTTGGTAATTCTAATGATTTTATTTTTTAGCTCAGTAAATTCACCGGATTTATAATATTGTACAATCTCTGATTGTTTGTCTCTTAGTTCCTTCAGAAAGGTATTATACTGGTTCATTGTATTTTCGATGGAGTTGATTTCCTGCTTGATCTCAATTATGTCCAGTTCCAATTCAGTATAATTAGGATTAAGAATATTTCCCATAACAATAAAATTCGTCGTACTATCGGAAGCTAACATCTCCTCTATAGCTTTTTTCTGATTTATCGTCATGGGGGTGTTATTTAATATCTCAATATTCTTTGCTAAGAGCTCTTTATTGGTATCTAATTGTACCTCAAGTGATTTTAGCTGAACACTATAGTAGTTAAGAAAATATTCCGTAGCCCCTTCGGCTACCATAACATCGATAAATACAATATAATTATTATAGAGCGTCTCGGCAAAGCGTCTTGCTTCTTCTGGATTATCAGAAGCTACACTTATATTAAAGCTGTTTTGAATAGCATTCTTATTATCTGTCTTAGTAATTGTAATCTTGTCCCTCATTGATTCGATAGAGACATCCTGCTGATCATAACCCATATCTTCAATGGTGTTACTCAATATACTATTACTGGTAATCAGATTAATGTATTGCTCATTAGTTGAAATGGGTAGCATATAGTCGCCATATTTTGTACTGTGTGTCGCCGGCATATTCATTATGATGTTTAGCCTTGCATGGTAAACCGGTGTAATTGCGAACATGCTAATAATACCGGTAACAATCCCGGCAAGAAGAGTTATAACTATTATTAACACCTTCTGTCTCCAGAGAGCCATAAAGAGCTCCTGTAAGCTTATCTCATCTGTACTTTCATTATGTGTGTAGTTCTGACTTGAATTCATGATTAGCTATAGGACCCTCCAAAATCGTCAACTGTAACATATTCAGTATAACATCCACGAAATACTATGACAACATTTTTTAAGAAATATAGATGAATAACTGTTACCATTAATCGCTAAATATTTACATCAATAGCTCTGCAACCTTAATAATAAATGGAATTGTAAATACACATAACAAGGTGGTCATGGCAAATATCTCTGCGGCTAAGACCGAGTTCTTTTTATACCTAATTGTAAGTATAGTGCCAATTGTGGTTGTTGGCGTGGCAGCCATGATAATTGCAATCATTTTAAGCGTATCATCAATCGGTAGCCGCACATAGATAAGCATCAATACGAAAGGTATAAATAAGAGCTTCAAAAAAACCATATAATATTTTCTGAGGTTACCTATAAACATTTTTACAATATCGGTCTTTGCTATAGTAGCACCGGCAATAAGCATGCCAAATGGTGTATTAATACTGCCAATATAATTAAGCGATTGATTTAAGACATTCGGCAGTCTAATCTGAAAAATAAAAACTATTAAGCCTAGAAAAATGGCAATAATAGCCGGAGATTTGAGCCTCATAAGAATATCCTTGAACTTGAGTTCCTTAGTCCCGGATATCATGATAACACCATGGGTCCACATAAGTATATTAAAAGTCATTACAGAAGCAGTAACGTAGAACACGCCTTCGCTCCCGTATAATCCATAGGCCAAAGGTATACCTATAAAGCCCATATTGGCATAACCGCTGGTTAATCGCTCCACATCTACATCTTTATTTTCTACATAAGTTACTGTACGAACTCCATCCACAACAATTATCTTTTTCTTTTTCCTTCTGATAAATATATAGGATATGGATATTGCGACTATATGGGTTATAAGGGCCAGCACAAGGGAAATGATTAATCCCTCCACTAAATCTATATTAAATTCTCTTTGAAATGAAGTAAAAATCAAGGTCGGCTGTACCAGTGTTAGCAAGATATTTGATAGTTTGCTGTTGGTGGTATCGTCAATTAATTTAGTCTTATAGCATATCACACCTAGAACCAGTATGATAAATATTGATATAGTCTGTTCGATTAGTATACCTGAAGTTGACATTTGTACTCTCCAATTTTCTATTGTATTAAGATATTTCACTTAATATATACCATATCCTTTTTATATCTAAAGGTCAAATGAAAAATGCGATACTAAAT
>SHOH01000052.1 GCA_004294845.1 Anaerolineaceae bacterium | reverse complement strand
AACCTGCAACCCTGTCTTATATATTGTCAAATATTATATTTAACGTAAGCCCTTATCATAAGGTATGCCTTCGGCCTTGGGTGCCCGGGAGCGTTTTGAAGTAAAGGCTAATACTACCATAGTTGCAACATAGGGAAGCATCTTATAATAATCTTGGTTAATATTAAGCGCCTTAAGAAAAGGAATTAAGGCTACCGAATAGGCAACAGTTCTTAAGAATGCAAAGAATAAGGCAGCAAAAAGTATGGGTATTGGCTTCCATTGACCAAATATTAATACTGCCAGAGCTAGGAAACCAAAGCCTGCTACCCCTGTGTGACCATTCGTATTACCATCCATTACTCCTACTGCATAGAAGAAGCCACCTACACCACCTAAAACGCCTGAAATACATACACCAGCGTAACGCATACGATATACATTGATTCCCACAGAATCTGCTGCATGAGGATGCTCGCCACAGGAACGGAGTCTAAGACCAAATCGTGTTTTATAGAATACAATAGTTGCTATAAGCAAAAATGCAGCTCCTATATATATGCTTAAATAAGTATTTTTAAAGAATAAATCACCTATTACAGGTATCTTGCTTAGCCCCTTGACTTCTCTGATGTAGAACCTCGTAGATGTAGTTACTCCGTCGGACATAAAGAACATCTTAGAGAATAAAAGTATCGCAGCGGGAGCAAGCATATTGAGGGCTGTTCCTACTATTGTTTGATCTGCTTTCATATGGATTGCAGCCCAGGATAATAGCAATGAATATACCAAACCTGCTATTGCTGCAATCAGCATGCCAAGAAGAAAAATTGTCTGTGCGGGAATAGGTTGTTTTTCTATAAAATATACAAATACACATCCGATAAAGGCTCCACATAGCATAATTCCTTCAAGAGCAATATTTATTACTCCGCTTCGCTCACTGAACATACCACCTAAGGCAACCAATAATAAAGCTACTGCAACCGGAAGGGTGTTTTGAATTAGATAATATAAAATGTTCATACCTACACCTCCTCTTCTGAATCCTGAGTATTTTCTATATAATCAGGAATATCAACTGCTTCTTTTAGCTCATCTTCTTGGATTAGCTCAGCCTCCGAGGGTTCATCAGCTATAAGAGTTGAACCATGAACCGGAGTCTCACTAACGGTTCTTGCATTAGGCTTCCTATGATGTATATTCTTAAAAAATCTTCCTATACCCGATTTCATAATTAATGAAAATGCAGAGAAGTATATTATGGTTGATATTACTACATCGATAATCTCAGGTTTAAAACCAAGAATACTGGTCTGGCTTCCTCCCCTTTGTATATGAGATATGAATACTGATGAAAATATTACACCTAAAGGACTTGAGTTACCCAGTAGAGCTACTGCAATACCGTTAAATCCATTAGCTGCAATCACATTGATGGGTTCATATGTTTGACTGCTTCCTGTTATAGTAGATGGTGCCAGAATAGCAAAAGCTCCACCAAGACCTGCCATTGCACCGGCTATCATCATAGTAAGAATAATATTCCTAGTACCGTTCATTCCGGCATATTTGCTTGCATGTCTGTTATATCCTGTGGCCTTTAGCTCATACCCAAATACAGTTTTGTTAAGTAATATAAATAATAATATTGCTAAAGCAATAGCAATAAAAATCGAGATATTCACACTTGAATTCTTAACACCGAGTGACGGTAGCTGAGCTGATCCCGGGAGGTAGGCACTTCTTGATGTGGAGGATATAAACATCTTGGCATTTCCCTTTATCAGCATATCAACCAAATACATTCCGATATAGTTAAACATTATTGAAGTTATTACCTCATTTACATTAAGATAGGCTTTAAATATGCCGGGTATCATACCCCAAAGCATTCCACCAATCATACCAGCTAATATACAGGCTATCCAATGAATACCATCCGGCAGATCAAACATAAGGGCCACATACATGGCACAAAACATACCTGCTGTATATTGACCGGAAGCTCCGATGTTAAAAAGTCCCATTTTAAATGCAAAGCCTACCGCAAGACCCGTCATCATAATTGGTGTTGCAAAATAAAATACATTACCCAAATCGGAAAATCCGTAAAGCAGGATTTTCTGGAACGCCGCTGAAGCCTTCTCAGGTTTTGCAATGAGCATAACAATAAATCCTATAATTAATCCAAGGAATATTGCAAGCAGTGCAGAGGTAAACGCTGAAAAGGATTTACTCTTAAATATTTTATCTATTCTTCTTTGCATTTTATTCTCCTTTACTCGTATCCCGTTTTGCACCTGACATATATAGGCCTAATTCTTGAACTGACGTATTCTTTGGATTAAGCTCTCCGACAATCTCACCCTCATACATAACTAGGATCCGATCGCTGATATTCATGACTTCATCCAACTCTAGAGAAACTAAAAGTACGGCTTTACCAGAATCTCTGGAATCTAGCAGCTGTTTGTGAATGTATTCAATTGCACCTACATCTAATCCTCTTGTAGGCTGTACTGCAACCAGTAGCTTATGCTCCTTATCTATCTCCCTGGCAACTATTGCCTTTTGTTGATTGCCTCCTGACATACTTCGTACAAGAGTTACAGGTCCTTGTCCACTTCTTACATCATATTGATCAATCAAACGTTTCGCATAGTTTCTTACAGCACGATCCTTTATAAAGCCATTTTTCTGGAACTGGGGTTGCCAATATCTTTGTAGCACTATATTGTCCTCTAAGGAATAATCCAGCACTAGGCCATGCTTATGTCTGTCCTCGGGAATATGGCTCATTCCTGCCTTAGATCTATTCCTTATAGAAGCCTTTGTTATATCAGTTCCGCATAGACTAATCTGTCCGTTTTCAAGTTTTTGAAGTCCCGTTAAAGCATATACAAGCTCTGTCTGCCCGTTGCCGTCAATTCCTGCTATACACACTATTTCACCGGCATGTACATCAAATGATACTTGATTGACCGCAAGCTTCTTATGGCTTTCTGAAGAAACTGAAATATTCCTTACGGATAGTACATTCTCTTTTATTTCTACCTCTGACTTGTTAACAACAAAATCGACCTCACGGCCAACCATCATATGTGACAGTTCTTCCTTTGTGGTGTTTTTTATATCAACAGTACCCACTAATTTACCTTTACGAAGTACGGTGCAGCGATCAGCTACCGCAATTATTTCATTCAATTTATGTGTTATAAAGAGTATAGATTTTCCTTCCTTTGCAAATCCTCTCATTATATCCATCAATTCATCAATTTCCTGGGGAGTAAGCACTGCTGTAGGCTCGTCAAATATTAATATTTCATTATCACGATACAACATCTTCAGGATTTCAACCCTCTGCTGCATTCCGACAGATATCTTTTCAATCAAAGAATCAGGATTAACCTTTAATCCATATTTCTCACTTAAACTTAAAATCTTTTCTCGGGCTTCATTCTTTTGAAGAAAACCCATTTTATTTGGCTCGACGCCCAGAATAATATTTTCTAACACTGTAAATATTTCAACCAGCTTAAAATGCTGATGGACCATGCCAATACCCAGAGCATTGGCATCATTTGGGTTATTAATTTGCACAACTTGTCCGTTCTTTCTGATCTCACCCTGTTCAGCTTGATAAAGACCAAATAATACACTCATTAAAGTAGATTTCCCGGCACCGTTTTCACCCAGCAAAGCATGGATTTCCCCTTTGCGAAGCTTCAATGTGACATCATCATTTGCAACAATACCAGGAAATACCTTAGTTATATTAAGCATCTCAATTATATGATTATCCATGAGGACCTCCACGTTAATAGGGGAAAGGCAAGTGCCTTTCCCCTAAGTGTTATTGCTAGCATAAAGGCTTAGTCAATTTGCCAATTTTCTTTAGAAAAATGCAATAATAACAAAGCTTATCTTACTTCAACCTTTACCTCAACAAGGCTAAGGCCACTTACTAATTCATCAGCAGTGGCTACTCCGCCTGCATCTGCAACTGTAATTTCACGGACCGGATCTACTGAACCGTCAACTAATTTAGCATAAACAGCCTTATATTGATCCATGTTAAAGCTTGCGAAACGATCAAATGCATTTCCGCTTGCATCTCCAATAACTTCAGTGGGAAGACCTACACCATCATTGGTAGCATTGAAATATGTTGTAGTTCCACCAAATGTATCCCATTTGTTGGACTTATAGATAGCTTCCAGAACCTGTATAACTGAAGCACCTAATCCCTTAGTAGCTGAAGTAATAACGGTATCACTGTCATATCTTTGGTCTACGTCAACACCTATAACCTTAGCTCCTGCTTCAGAAGCAGCAGCCATAACGCTCTTTCCTACGGAACCGCCACAAGCAAATATAACTTCTGTACCTTCCTGATACATAGTCTTAGCAGTAGCTTTATTGGTGTCGTTTTCTTCAAAGTTACCGGTATAATGATAGATAACTTCTACCTCGCCGGCTCCTAAGCCTAACTCCTTAGCTGCATCCTGTGCACCTAGTAAGTAACCATAACCGAAGGCCTGAACTGCGGGTACTGCCATACCACCCATAAAACCAAGTTTTCTCATGCCATCCATAACTGCGGCATAACCTGCCAGATAACCGGATTCTTCTTCGGCATACATTACACTTGCTACGTTTTCTTTAGTTTCAAATACAGAATAATCTGCGGTATGAGGAGCACCGTCAAGTAATATGAACTTAACCTCAGGGTGCTTTGTCTGTGCCTCATACATGGCTACTTCAAATAGGAAACCGGGCGTTACAACAACCTTAGCTCCACCTGAAATAGCAAGATCAATTGCTGCAAGGTAACCGGCATCGGATGCCTCCTCAGGCTTATAATATTGATGAGAAATATTGTTAGCTGTCGCAAATTCAACAACACCTTCCCATGAACCCTGGTTAAAGGATTTATCATCGATGTTACCCTTGTCGGTAATTAATGCGATCTCAAAAGTATCATCAGTAGGCTGTTTAACATCATTGTCTGATTTATCATCCTCTTTTTTATCAACTTTATCCTCCTGATTTGTGCCCACCTTTGTGTCATCCTTTTTGTCGTCCTTAGTGCCACATGCTGTCAAAGTACCTAATGTTAACACTAAAATCATAAGAATAGCTAAAATTTTCTTCATAAAACATCCCTCCGTATAATGTTCGGTAACTTGTACCGTCATATATATTATACTAAATCTGCCATAATTATCAACCTAAAACTCAAAATATAGTAATTTGGATATTTATAAATTATCTTGCTTTTTTATACCTTCTATAAAGCATTGATAACACATTGCTGTATAGGTATCGTTGCCGCCAATCACAATTTGTTCACCTTCAGTTATTATTTTATTGTTCTTGTCTCTTCTCACATTAACTGTAGCCTTTTTTCCACAGGAGCATATGGTTTTTATTTCAGTAATGGAATCAGCGATTTCCATCAATCTTTTGCTACCGGGAAACATTCTTGTTCGAAAATCAGACCTAAGACCAAAGCATAGTACAGGAATATCAAATTCTATGACTATCATTGACAGCTGATCCACATGTGCCTCTGTAAGAAACTGACATTCATCAACGATAATAACATCAACCTTTTTTTCCAGATCTAAATAGCTCTGATACAGGTCTTCATCAGAAGGTAGCTCATATACCTTGGCCTCCAGACCAATTCTGGACCTAAGGACACCCTCTCCATCTCTGTTATCAATATGTGGCTTAATAAGCCAAACGCTCATGCCTCTTTCTTCATAATTAAATTTAGTTATCAATGCCTGAGCTGTTTTAGAGCTTCCCATAACGCCATATTTGAAATAAAGCTTAGCCATAGTCCCTCATCCTTTGTTATTTAATTTTATCCTATATAAGAATAACATAAACATAAATTCAATACAATATCAATGGTCAGTCAAGAAATTTATTAAGCCTCTTCAATATCAAGGCACCTAGAATTCCAATCAGTGTCCCGCTTACCACACCGGAAATCATTAATAAGGGTAAATAATATATTAAACTAGTATTATTAACATACATAATTGCGACAATAATTTGACCTATATTATGAGCAATACCGCCAAGAATGCTGACTCCTACCATAGAAAAAAGCTTTAGCTTCTTAAAAATTGCCATGGTAAGCCAGCTAAGTAACCCTCCGGCAAAGCTAAATATTAGAGTAGATGGATCACGAAATGTAAATCCCACAAGAAGAATTCGTACCATAGACAGAACAAATGCTTCTTTTAATCCTATACCATATATGGCTATAATAACCACAAGATTAGCCAATCCAAGCTTTATTCCCGGTACTGGAAAAGGTATGGGGATAAGGCTTTCTATATAGCTAAAAATAAAAGCAAGTGCAATAAATAAACCGTATGAGGCTATTTTTTTAGAATTCATTGTAACTCCTTTAAGCTAAAGGCTTTGACATATTATTTTGCGATAGCATCTAGATCGCTTTCCTCTCCGCCAATCACTCGGATATCGACACCATTCGGAAGGCATGTAATCGATTCGGTATTATAACGAATCTTATTATGCTTAACACATAACTTATCGGGACAGCTTGCATCAAGCATCTTGACATATCCATCCTTAATTTCAAGTATGTTCCACTCACCATTATCAAGCAAAATATTGTAGGTAGTATCTTCATTTATATTAAAGGTTTTATGTTCTTTTCCATCAATCGTAATAAGTACCTTACTTCCTTCTGTTCTAAATATCAGCAGCAAAAGAAAAGCAACAAAAACAAACACAATGATACCACCTATTAAAAATAAATCATTTTTTTTCATAATCATACCTTACATAATAAGGAGCAAGTGTTCTAGCCGCATGCTATCCATCGCTACACTTGCTCCATTTTTAGTTGCATTTATAACAATATAAGTTTATTACCATGTAGCAACAAGCTTATCAAAACATGGAAAGTATCATATAAATCATTCCCATAGATAAGAGCTCTACAGACAAATGCTTTATAGACTTGCTTAATCTTGAAAATATAAGATATTTTCTAACAGAATAAAACAAAAGCAGAACTATAGCAAAAGTTATAACCTTACTGACTGTAGGATTTAGGCTTTCGATTGTAAAAGGCTCTATGACCAATATCACAGGTATGATGACAAGCAAGCCATTAGATTTAATAATAGTTTTCTCCTTATAAAAAATGTAATTTAATATAGCAATTCCAATTCCTGTAAGTATGAAGCCCATGATTACATTAGAAAATCCGATGGACTTAAATCCAATATCTGCAATCTCATAACCATAGATAGCACCTCCAGCCATAAATTCTCTTATAATAGAAATTATAAGTAGTGTGGCATATGCTCCGGCACTCTCCAATAAGAGCCGGTTATAGTCCGAATTTCCGTCACTGTCTATTATATGTTTGGCTATTAATAGACCTAAAAATATATGAAGTATATAATCCCTATTCTGTATATCATATCCCAACATGGCTATTAAAGCAATTTGGAATATTGAATAGGTAAGGGCTACCATAAGTATTATATTACATGATATCCTGCTCCATTTTGGGATTTTATTTCCAAATAGTTGGTCTAGAATAAGACCCAATATGGTAACAAAAAGAATTAAAATACCCATTATTATGGCATTTCTCATATTCTGTGAAAAAACAACCATGGCTAGTGCAAATGTGTGGGTAGGATATCTTGCCTTCATATACCTTTCCTTTCTAAGTACTAATTATTTACCTGCGTAAGCACTAATAAATTCATAGGCATTATTTACAAGTTGAAGTATAGCATCTGTTGTAACTGTAGCACCTGAAACTCCGTCAATCTCTCCAACCTCACCATTGCCTGCGGCAACGACACCTGTGTCTCCTGTACCGATAGCTTCTGCTCCCTCACCAGATGCAGCCTTAACAAGAGCCTTCTCCGTAAGTTCAAGGAAATCGTCTATACTGATACTTACACCTGATACTACGTCTGTCTTTCCATTCTCATCAACTGTAAGTCCTTCGATTGACTGGTTTTCAAGAATATAATTTGCCAGAGCATCCGCTTGCTCCTTCCAGGTAAGACCGTCTTCTGTCATGGTATATTCACCGACGGTTGACAGATAACTCTTATATTCTCCCTCTCTATTCATAGCATCAAAGACAACAGAGGTAATATTACCGTTCTCAACCTTTATTGTAAGTAAATATATGAATCCTGAGCTGTCCGCCTCTTCAGTCCTAGCGCTATAAATTCCGTCCTGTAACCCACCGGAAACATTCGGAGTATCTGTAGCTGCATCGGATACAGGAGCCTTCCCTTTTAGATAAATAGGGGCAGGAATACCCTTAAACTGATCAAGGTAGCTACTCTCTTCCATTGCTGCACCATAACCGGGTGTTTCACCATGACTAACAATCTTTACTTCCTTAATAGTCTTTGCATCATTTTCAAAAATAACTTCCCATGTTACTGGATTAGTAGGAGGAGCAAAGCCTTTCGCTTTAGCTACAACCGAATAAGCCGTTACAGTACCGCTATCATCTGTAATCTCCCTTGCAGATACAATCCCTTCTGCACCGGTTACATCTATTGCTCCAGGAAGATCTTCCTGTGTCTGATTGTTATTACCAGTCTCATCCTTGACTAATATTTTACTTCCGTAAATCACTCCAAATGCAAGAATTGTTACAACCACTAAAGCAATAATACCTTTTAATCTACTGTCTTTCATAACATTTCCCTCTCTTTATATATAATCATTATTTAAATAAATCTTATCCTTTATGTTTTCTTACTTTAACACCATAAATATGTGGTCTTATAATTATTTCAATAATACCGGAAAGACAATTTGCGACTAAGATTCCATAACTTACACCCTCAGGTAGCATGCCCCATAACCTTATTCCGGCTGTAATCAATCCCGCTATAATCGCTAAAGTCACCTTAACCCTCGGAGCTACAGAGGCATAGTCAGTCATCATAAAGCAAGCTCCAAGTATTAATCCTCCTGATAATAAATTGGTTAATATGTCTCCCCTAAAAAGCCCGTCCCTTGCAAATACGTAGGTTACTAGCAGTACCGTAAGAATATAGGCACTTGTTGCACCAATATTAACAACTCTTCTATAGCACAAATAAGCAAATCCAATAAGTAACAAGAGTGCGCTGGTTTCACCGATACAACCGGGAATATTACCAATGATCATGTCCCATTTGGAAAAACGGCTAAAATCAGAGCCTGTTTTGTATAAACCAAGAACCGTCGCAGAGCTTATGGCATCCGTAGCCGAATGATATGTGGTTACATATCCTGATATGGAGGCAGGCCAGAGGAAAATAAGTAAAGCTCTACCCATTAAGGCAGGATTAGCAAAATTACTTCCTATTCCCCCGAAAAACTGCTTTACTACTATTATGGCAAATATTGATGCTACCATAACTGCCCATATAGGAGTAGTTGAAGGAACATTAAATGCTATCAGCATTCCTGTTACAACCGTGCTCCAGTCGCTTACGGTTAATTGTTCCTTTCTTATCTTCTGCCAAAAATACTCAGATAAAACACAGGTGGTCACAGCGGCTAGCACAAGAATAAGTGAATTAAATCCAAAGAAATAAATGGCTCCTAATAATGCCGGTATCATTGCGATAACTACATCTTGCATTATTACCTTTGTAGACCTATTAATTTCTATATGCGGACTAACCTCATGTAAATCATTACCCACCTTAAGCTTCATCCGTGACCTCCATTCAATAATTTCTGCAGACACAAACTTCTAAAGAATGACGTCAGTCATTCGCAAAGGAAGACGCTAGTCTTCCGATTCCCACCTACGCCTGAATATCTCTGTCTTAGCCTTAGTAACACGGTATGCCAGTTCCCTTTTTGCAGGACACACATATGAGCAAGAACCACAGCTAATACACTCTGTAGCATAAAGCATATCACATAATTTAATATCACCTTCTATTGCGGCAAAATCAATTTTAAAGGGAGCAAGTCCAGCCGGACATACCCTTTCACATTCACCGCATCTGATACAAGGAGATTCGTCTTTGGGAGCATCCTCCAGAACCAATAAGCCAGAGGTGATCTTGCTTATGCTTCCTGTGAGTTCATCATAACTGCCAGCTAGCTGTAGACAGGTTCCGGTCATAGGACCGCCGCTTATTACCCTGCTTTTATCAGTAGTATAACCACCGGAAAGTCCAATAAGTTCATTATATCTTGTTCCTATGGGAACCAGGTAATTACAAGGATCTTTTACTTTACCTGTTACTGTAACTACTCTGGTAATTAAGGGTTCATCTCCTAACACAATGTCAGCTAGAGCCTTTGCAGTTCCAACGTTATTGATGATAACGCCAATACTTGCAGGAAGATTTCCCGCAGGTACTTCCATACCAAGTACTGCCTCCACCAGTTGACGTTCTCCGCCCTGTGGATATCTGGTGGGAAGAATTTTGATTTCTATAGGAAGTCCTTTATCAGAAACTATTCTCTCCAAATCCTTGGCAACATCCTGCTTATTATCCTCAAAACAAATAATGGCTTTCTCGGCACCTGAAACCTTAACAAAAAGTAATACACCATTAATGATTGCATATCTATGCTCTATCATAAGCATGTGATCGCAGGTTAGATAAGGCTCACACTCAGCGGCATTTATAAGAATACACTTAATTCTTTCTTTTGTCTCATATTTTATATGAGTAGGAAATCCCGCGCCACCTAAACCTGTTAGTCCGCCATAACTCATCTTTGTAATTATCATTTCCTTGGTATATTCGGACAGGTCAATAAGTTTTTTCTCATAGTCACCGATAGGATATTTGGCTTCTGTATTATTATTATCAGATTCTATAACTATTATCTCCACATCAATATCCGATAAGTCAGAATCTTTTCTAATTTCAATAATAGTTCCGCTAATACTGGCATGGATATTAGCTCCGCCAAACTTTATTGGTTTTCCTATTAAATCTCCTCTTGAGACCTTGTCACCTACCTTAACAACGGCTTCACATATACTGCCAAGTGACTGCTTCATAGAAATTTCTACGATTGTTGGCGTATATATACGAATTGGTTTTTGATTACTTAACAGCTTGTCGGTGCCATCAGCCGGATGAATACCGCCATGAAAATAATGTCTCAAAACTAAGCCCTCCTGCTATATCATTCAATTGTATATATACCTAAAATATCATAATACGCACATGGAAAAATGTCAAGTAATAGCATAATATTTGGTAACATATATGTCTAAATTAGGCATGCCAAATATGCTTAAATTCTTCAAGAAATAGTCTAAATATTATTAATATTAGCATTGCATTATTTAGCAAAAAAATACTCTATACATAAAGTTTTATTAAATTTATATTTATTTACAATTTCTATACTTCAAAATATTACAAAATTTTCAATCATCTTTAACAACTTACTCCTCTTGCGAATATGATGATATATAGCACTTTGAAAGGAGTAATATTATGTATCTTTTAGTTTCTGCTCTATTGAATACTGAAATTGCCAATGCTTCAATTATTTGGAGTTTTTATATAGAAAACAAGGTTCTTGTTATAGTCGGTTTACTATTGCTTTTATTTATTGTCTCAATATCTTATAGACTTCGCATAAGAAAGAAAAAGAAAAGTAAGGAAAAAGAAGTTGTTCGACCAATTACCGATGTAATAGGAACAGAACCCGAACAGGTGGAGGAGCTAAATCAAGACTTAAAGCCATTTGGCTTTGCCTATGACCTTTCCCAAGACATATTTTATTCTCTAATGAATGGTTGGCAAAGGAACTTCGGGTATTTCAGACTCTACGATGAGGCAAGCGCGACATTCAGCATGATAATCGACTGTGAGCCAATATATTTTTCTTATAATGGTATGAAGTGGATGATTGAATTCTGGAAGGGACAATATGGAATGACAACAGGCTGTGAGGTCGGTATTTACTATACTTCAGGACCTGATTTAAATATACCCGGTGTCTTTAACGGTACTTTTTATTATTGTGTAAAGGACGAAGACAGAATTAATATGTCATTTGCCTTTAGAAAGAATGGCAATCTTTTATTTACAAGAAGTGCATATCATTGGTGGCTTACCGGCTTTAAACTCGCTGAGTTTTCACAGCCCTCTGAACTTACTATGGATATAATCCTCGATCTATTTGATCGTCAGATGGCTGAAGCCTTTGTAAAGGGCTTAAAAGAAGCGGGTTATACAGAAAGCGAATATGCTGTTCGGGGAAGAAGAGTTTATGTTCATTTTGATAAGCCTCATACACAGCAACCATTTACACGAAACCCTTTAACCGTTCATCTGATGCAACGTAATAACCGGTCTTTCTGCGATGCCTATAACTACCTTACTCGGGCTTATGTCGGTACACTTGATAAGCTATCATTTGTAAAATATAAATCACCTAATATGTACAATCAGATTATGAATATGGGTAAGCCTTATCAGGTCTTTGAAGCCTACGATAACATTAAGGGATTTGTAAGAAAACATGATATAGATGAGGAGGAGTGATCAAATGGAAGTTAATAAGCGCTTATCTCAAGTAATGTCCTCTTCCTTAAGGATTCCACTTGATGATTATTCAAGATATATAATTATGAGCGATTGTCATAGAGGAGACGGAGGCTTTTCGGATAATTTCTCTAATAATCAAAATATTTTTTTTGCTGCCTTACAATACTATTATGAAAGAGGTTTTACTTATATTGAATTGGGAGACGGGGACGAACTATGGGAAGGTAGAAAGATCGATATAATCATAAACACCCATAGTGATGCATTTTGGCTTATGTCTCAATTCTATAGAGAAGGCAGATTTCATATGATATATGGCAATCACGACATAGTAAAAAGGGATCCCAAATATTCCAAAACAAAATGCAAATCCTTCTTTTGTGACAGTACTAATTCTGATATACCACTATTTCCGAATATAAAAATAACCGAAGGACTTATACTTGATTATAGGAATCCACCTTATCAAATTTTTCTTACTCACGGGCATCAGGCTGACATACTTAACGACACCTTCTGGAGATTATCGAGGTTTTTGGTACGTTATCTTTGGAGGCCCTTGGAATTAATAGGTATAAGAGATCCTACTAGTGCTTCAAAAAATAGCGAGCGAAAAAGCAAGGTGGAATTAAGACTGGCAGGCTGGTCTGCTAAGAAAAATCAGATGATTATTACCGGTCATACACATAGACCGGTTTTCCCCAAACCGGGAGAAACTCTGTATTTTAATGACGGTAGCTGTGTTCACCCTAGATGTATTACGGGTATTGAGATTATGAACGGAAGCTTATCTTTAATAAAATGGGCTATCATGACTAGACACGATCGCTCACTCTATGTCGGACGGGAAGTACTGGAGGGTCCTATCAGGATAGATGAATATATAGAAAAGACATTAAAGACTGCTGTATAAACAACGAGTGTCACGCTTTGCGAGCAACTCTTATGTTAATCAGGGGGTTGTTACAAAACAACCCCTACTCTTCAATTGAGATGACTTCTGTCGGACAACCATCTCTGGCCTCTTCTGCTCTTTCTATACAATCCTTTGGAATATCACCTTCTATGGCTTCAGAAACTCCGTCATCATTGTAGCTGAATACCTCAGGGCAGATATCAATACATAAGCCACAGCTGATGCAACCGTCCTGGTCTACATATGCCTTCATAATTCTACTCCTTTCCTACATTCTCATAACGATTAGTATGTTTAATTAAGAAGCAAATATACTTTTCTATTTAATATTTTTACACCAAATATAAATGATAAGATTAATTAGGCTAAAAATTTATAGTGTGACATTTTTGAATAAAGGGTATGAAAGCCAGCAAAAACTCATAAGATATTACGAGTTGTTAGTTGGAGAAGCCTTGTTTATGTTATCAAAATATAAAGCTAAACACATTGTTATATGCGAACTTATTCTATTACTTATTTTTTCATCTGTTCTGGTCAAGCAAGGCTTGGATCAAGAAGCCGCAATGTACACATCCATGTATGATACAGAAAAAAAGTTTATTAAATGGGTGAGTTTTGATGTTAGTCAAAAGGCTCTTGACCGGGCATATCGCTATGATGTGGATACAAAGGACAGTGATATACATCTAAACTGGATAGAGTTATTGGCATATCTTGGTGCCAGGTACGGTGGAGATTTTTCACGATATAAAGAAAAGCATATGACAGAGCTGGCTAATAAGCTTATATCAAAAAAAGAAACCATGGATGAATTAACTAAGGATATGAAGTATTACGACTATTACCTTGAAGCTTATTCTGCTGTTCTTGGGGGAATGGTAGGAGAATATGAAATCGAAGTTAAGGACGAGGGTGCTCCAGGGGGTAAACGATGGGAAGAAAAATATGGTCTTAAGGCATATCTACCCATAGCTAAATTCTACCCCTATAGTCATTTTGATGATTTTGGAGTGTCACGAAGCTATGGCTTTAAAAGAAAGCATCTTGGTCATGATATGATGGGTCAAGTGGGTACACCAGTAATCGCTGTTGAATCCGGTTATATTGAAGCTCTAGGTTGGAATAGGTATGGGGGATGGAGATTAGGAATTCGAAGCTTTGACAACAAAAGATATTATTACTATGCCCACCTTAGGCAGAACTTCCCTTACAATAAATCTCTTAAGATTGGTAGTGTGGTGCAAGCCGGGGACGTAATCGGATATCTTGGAAGAACCGGTTATAGCAGTAAAGAAAATGCCAATAACATTCGAACACCTCATCTTCATTTTGGATTGCAATTAGTTTTCGATGAATCTCAAAAAGAAAGCATTAATGAAATCTGGATTGATTGCTATGATTTAATATTGTTCCTATACAAAAATCGTTCTGAAACCGTTAAGGATCCCGAAACCAAGGAGTACCACAGAGTTTATAAATTCAATGACCCTATTGCTGAGGACTATATCAAGCATCAAATCTATGACTACGACGACGAGAATATTGGGATACATATATACGAGTAAAATTTGCTTGATACAAATGTCAATATTGCTTCTTTATATATTTTCGCTTAAGCAAGCAGATTAGTCCCAGTAGTAAGGGGATAATGTATTGAAATATGAGATTGATATTAACAATTACAGTTTTGTAAAGGTAGTCAAATTCAAATTGGGTGCTACTTACAAAATATGATAGGTAGTAAATAATTATAGCTAAAGGTAGGAATAAAAACCCTCTTTCCTTTAATGCGAGCAACCACTGAATGAGCTTCATCAGTATCATGAACATTATACATATGGTTATAAAGTCAGACAATATACATATCAAGGTTACGACTACTTCGAAGCGTTCAAATATGTTGAAAAATGATATACTCTTAACTGTAATATAAAAGGGGAAAGGTAGCTTTGCAGTCAAGCTTGCTCCTGATATGCCGAATGTAAAAATAGTAATAATAAAGCTAAATATAATGAAAGCAAGTGCACCAAACCAAAACTTTCTTACCTGCTTTTTGGTCAGGGAAATGCCTAGTTTATCCGCAAAAAATAAAGCGATAATAATATTTCCGCCTACTGCAATTACATTCTTTGATGCTTTAATGGTTGATGGCAGATTTATAGTAGATACAGGTAGCAGATAATCTGTTCTTAATCTGCTTACAGCACATACGAAAAGAATACCAATTAATAAAAGTATCGGTCCCAATGAAAACTCTGAAAATCTAAAAATTGTTTTACTTCCCCTAAGAAGTGCATAATAAACCAAAATCAGCATTATTTGCATAAAAAAATCCGACCTAGTCTTAGGCATTAGTGTAAATTGCAGTGTAAGTGAATATATATTTATCTTGGCTGATAGAAAGAGTACAATCCATAATATATAAAGAATTATTATGAATTTTGCAAAGACCTTACCTGCCAGATGTACCATTATTTCATATAAATTAAGTCCCGGAAAGGACCTCATGAGTAAAAGGATAACAGAAACAAGAGGTAATATAAGAAAAATAGACCAAAATGGACTTAAATATCCGCTTCTACCAGCTTCCCCTGCCAAAGCCGTAGGTATCTGCCTAAGCACAGGAGACAGAGATATGAATAGATACATAAAAACTATTTGTCTCATAGATAATTGCTCATTCATAGTAACCTCCATCTCACTTCAAATATTTTTCCAGAGTATATGCTATGCTTGGAATATATGGACTTATCATGTGGACCACTCCTAATGCTATGCCAAAGACTGATAGAATCAAAAAAAGAACAAGATTTCTCTTTTTGCCAAGCAACACATCCTTTTGCTTAATGAAGGATATTATAAGTAAACTTCCAAAAATATATATCATCCCAAAACCTCCAAAGAAAACTATAATTTTTCACAGCATATAACGGAGGTTTTACCTCCTACTTCCCAGTACTTAGTATAAAAGATTTTGTAATCTGCGATTTAATATCAAATTCATATTCAATATCTGAAATCATACTACTCCAATCATCTACTAAGTCACTCCATTTTTTTGAATGCTGATTCTGTACCAGCCTTGCAATCTGAAGTATGTCTCTACCTGTATGAATTGAATAATTAGTGGCTTTTTGCATTATTTTTCTTATATAATCATTTTGCATGTCTGTAAGACTGTTCAAAGATTTAGCCGAGAATATATTCTCCTTTGAATTATTCTCCTTCACCATAGTTTCAAAATTCAGACGAATAATTATTTTTACCTTATTGTTATCAAGTTTAGACTTTATACGACTTTTAGAATATGATATTGATAGTCCCACATTATTCTTAAGATAAATTGGGTATGCCCTGATAATATTTTTAATAAAATTTATACCAGACGAGGTATCCATATCAAGATAATCAACCAGCACAAGCTTATCAAATACTGCATATCCTTGAAGTAAAAAGGAATTCTCCTCTGCTATCAGGTATGGTACAATCCCGCTCGTAATATTGTTTTCCAAATCATTCAGGATGTTTACCAATGTATTATCATTTCTTGTCACAAGTTCCTGCTGTTTTTGTTCTACTGCTTCTAAATCCTCATGAACTGTTTGACCTTTTTCTATACTTTGAGAAATAAAATATGCCGCCTCTACATCCCTTGTCACAAATACCAAGGATTCCATTTTGACGGTCTCATCTCTTGAAAGAAAATCCACACATATCCCAATTCCATTCTGGGCTGCTCTTTCCCCGATTAAAAAGTATCCTGTATTAGCTATGGATACTGACTTTTTATTCTTGAGCTTTAGATCCTGAAAGGCCTCAAATGGTGTCCTTCCTCTCCCCTCAGAGGTTTCTTCATCTCCTACAGAGCCTTTCTCAGGGTCAGCCCCTTGACTAGAGCTATATATGGCCGTAAGAACATATTCTCCTTCTGAAAAATCGATACCCATAACATGAATAAAATTTATTTCATCAATTTCTCTTCGATTCATATCATGACTACAAGCGCTTAGCAGAAAGGAAAATAAGATTATGATTAATCTTTTCATTTTATCCATCCTTTATATTTCCTTGCTTAATATGATTGTAGGGAGCTATATCCTTTGGACGTTTTTTAAAATGTTTAATTGGAAATCTGAATAATGTGTCTTTAACATTTCTTTCTTCCACATCAACAAAAGGCGATATATATGCTGTATTGTAATTATTAAGACTACACAAATGAGTAATAAGAAGTATCAATCCTATAGCAAGTCCAAAGAATCCTCCTAGAGCCGCTAAAATAGCAAGAATGAATCTTGATAGCCTGATACCACTGCTCAAATCCTGATTAGGCATAATAAATCCAGATATTCCAGCCAAAGATACTATAACCACTACTGCTGGAGATACAAGGTTTGCGGCAACAGCCGATTGTCCGACAACCAAACCTCCTAATATAGACATAGCCGTACCTACCGCCTTGGGAAGCCTGAGTCCTGCTTCTATTAGAATTTCAAAGGATATCAATAGTCCCAAAACCTCAGATGCAGAGGAAAAGGGTACGTTTTGTTTTGCGGCTTGTGTTGACAAAGCTAATTGAACAGGGAGCATCTGACTTTGATAAGTGGTTGCGGCTATATAAAAGGCCGGCAAAAAGAGAGTAACTATCATGGACAAATACCTGATTATCCTTAGGGATGATCCAACTAAAAAATGATTGGCATAATCATCCGGAGATTGCATAAGCATGGGAAGCTGACAGGGAAGAATGTATGCAAAGGGAATACCGTCCACCACCAAAGCCACTCTTCCATCGGATAGATTAGCTGAAACGCGATCCGGTCTTTGAGTATACATTATCTGCGGAAATATACTATGCTTGTTTTCAACTAAAAACTCCTCAATAAAGGCAGGAGTAGATATATTATCTATATCAATACTGTTAATTCGCTCGCGAATCTTATTTACTGTTACAAAATCTGCAATATTACTTATATAAAGTAGAGCTATATCAGTCTTCGATATTCTTCCTACGGATAGTGTCTCTATAACCAAATATTCAGATCGTATTCTTCTTCGAATTAGGGCAGTATTCATTCGCATGACTTCAATAAAGGATTCCTTAGAGCCCTTCATAACATTTTCTTCAGATGGCTCCTGAATTGAACGTTTTTCAAACATTCTTATGTCATAGATAATTGCTTTCTCTTCACTATCAAAAATCAAAGCCACCATTCCGCTGAGAACATACTTTAATAATAGTTGGTAATCCGTCTCCTCTTTTGTAAAGACATGATATGCTCCGCCCTCTAATAAATAGTCCATCATATCTCGTTCCGTCACACAATTAGCCAGATAAGGATCAAACTTTAAGGATCTAAATACAGCATCATCAAATAAAGCTTGATTAATTAATCCGTCCACACAAAATAAATATACAGTTATATTGTTTTGATTTATTTTAATCGGCCTAATAACCACGTCTCCACTTTTAGTAAAGAGCTTTGTTAGCCAAGCCGAATTAATCCTATTCTCCATATCAATTACCATGCCTTTCTAACAGTCTGCAAACTTATGCAGTGCACAATATTTGCAAAGCGAACAAATTCGCTTGGTGAAAGATATACACGAACAAGCAGATGTCCCATAAATCTATATTTTCCTATCGCTACCGAAAATATGCAGAAATACCTACAAAAAAGAGACCGCTTCAGCTGTCTCTTTTTAATCATTCATCTTTTGTTATTTTTGGATTAATTAAAGTAATCCTCTACTAAATCTTTAATATGTACCGGGAATACCTTTCCCTTTGTCAGTATCTGCAGAAATACTTCTGCTTCTCCCTCATCCTCAGTAATATTCTCTGCAAAGCAATAATTATTTTTATCTTCTTTATCATTGCCTCCCGCTCTGATACATTCCAAACTGTAGAGTGCATTCTTGAAAATCAGGTTATAAATAATTTCAGGTTCCATTTCAATTGCAGAAGTAGTTTTGGTTCTTAAAGACTGCATAATATGCAATAAGACCACCCCTTTTAGTATAATATTTATTTTGTCATCTAACCTTACTAGACATAATAATTATATCAGGAAAACGAAAATAATCATACAAAGATTATTGGTTTTTCCCATGTAATTAATTGAATTGATACCATATAAGACCAAATACGGATACATAAGTTGTAAATATTAGAAAAGCAAACCATAAATGATATTAATTAGCTTATACTTTGATAAGAGCAATCTTGACATAGAA
>SHOH01000051.1 GCA_004294845.1 Anaerolineaceae bacterium | reverse complement strand
CCTTTCGCAGCTCCTATTCTTTTGATATAATTATGGCTTTAACCATTCGAATCTGTGCATATAGGTGTATTTGATGATTCTCTAAATATTACTTCCACCCCTACAAATATTACTTCCTTGGGGAAATTAGGATTCTTTAGTCTCCACATTAGTTGCTGTACTAATCTTCTTCCGAGTCTTTGATTACCGACTCTTACCGTGGTTAGGAAAGGCTCCACCTTTGCCATCTCCTCTGCATTGTCATATCCTGTTACAGCCACATCATTCGGTACGGATATACCCTTAGAATTTAGATGACGTATAACATATAAGGCGATATCATCGTTGGCACATACTATGGCTTCCGGCATATATGGAAACTCTAAGAGGGCCGCCTCCACTTCCTCAGGCTTATAAAATTTGGTATTGGCATGGTATGTGGCAATAATCCTTTCATCAGGCACAATTCCCGCCTCTTGCAAGGCACTAAGATAGCCTTGATATCGGTCATAAATCGTCTTGCAATATGTAATATCTCCTATAAAGCCTATCTTGGTCATACCCTTTTTTATAAGACTACTGGTTATAGTATTAATACTATCCTTGCTTTCACAGATAACAATATCACCATATGGGGCAATCTCTTTAACCTGGCATGGGGCGTCTAAGAATACAATGGGAATATTATATTTCATAATCTGATCTATATAATCCTTAGAAAAGACACTTAGGATAATAATTCCGCTTATATCAGCCTGTAAGTCTAAAGGTAAAATCAAATTTTTCTCATCATGTTCACTTATAAAATTAAATTGAAGCTTACATCCATATGTATTTAATTCATCAGATATTCCCATTATGATGCTATTCCAAAATACTGATATTTCTCTTCGATTAAGAACCACTATTGTTTTTGTTTCATCTATCTTATTACGAAGTTTAAATTCATTAAGCACTACCGGAGATAATTTTGAGTATCCCATTTCATAGGCTTTCTCTATTACTATATACCTTGTCTCATAGGATACTGTATCACTGTTATTTAGAGCCTTTGCAACAGTGTTTCTAGACAGATTTAATTCTCTTGCAACATCCTGTATTGTTACCTTCTTCATATTAAATAATTACCTCCTAGAGCTATATCTTATCATTCTATTATGCATTCATCAAGCATTCAATTCTCATAATTGTATATAATGCACAAGGATTGCATAATAGAAGTTTACTATATAATGGTTGAGTATTCAAGATTTATTTTATAAGCTAATTGACAAATTTTCTACTGACTATAGATAAATAATTTTTGTCCTATATTAATTATCAATAAAAGACACAATTAGTGACATTTCCCCCTTAAGTCTAAACATACCATATTCGTAAGGAAGTATAAAATGATCCCCTTTTGATAACTTAGTGCTATCAATTTCTCCTTCACCTTCTATGACACTGATATTCATAAAATCTTTATTCTGATTTATATTGAGTTCTCCATATACCTTAATCTTTTGTACCGTGTAGTACTTATCCTTAATGAGCTCCTTAATCTCACTTGAATCGTGTTTTATTGTATTTACACCAATTGGGGCATCCTCATGAGGACAATTTATAACATCTATGCTTTCTTTAATATGAAGCTGTCTTGGTTTACCCTTATCCAGTCTGTCATAGTCATAGAGTCTGTATGTAATATCACTGTTTTGCTGTGTTTCAAGGAGTAATGTTCCTGCTTTAATTGCGTGGACTGTTCCGGGTCTTATCTGAAAGAAATCCCCCTTCTTGATAGGACGGCTTCTTATCAGCTCCAACCATCTTTCCTTCTCAATCATGCTTCTTAACTCATCCTTATCCTTAGCGCTATGGCCGATGATAATCTCTGCATCCTGGTCACAATCCAGTATATACCAGCATTCTGTTTTTCCCAAAGCACCGGGTTTACTTAAATTGGCATATACATCATCAGGATGGACCTGGATACTAAGATCCTGCTTTGCATCTATTATTTTTATAAGTAGTGGAAATGATTGCTCGCTTCTGTTGCCAAACAAATGACGATTATTTTCCCAAAGCCAGCTTAAGCTTTTTCCCTTGTAAGGACCATTTTTTATAATACAATCTCCATTAGGATGCGCACTGATTGCCCAGCATTCTCCTGTATGATCACTGGGTAACTCATAATCAAACTCAGTCCTTAGCCGTACTCCACCCCAAATCATGGACTTGAATACCGGCTCCATAAATAATATTTCTTTCATACTATCTCTCCTTATATATTCTTTGTCGAATTTTTATACTGTTCACATTATACATATTTTAAATCAAAAAAACAACGGTTCCTGCCGTTGTTTTATATATGTGGATTCTTGCTATCATCTTGTGATTATTACTTATTCACATTAGTTCTCTAAGTAATAATCTATGTACTTCTTAGATTTTTTACTTTCATATCCATAGAGCCTTCCTTCATTCTCGTATTTATTTAGCACGGCTCCTAATATCTTGCTTTGTGACTTCTCAAGCTGACGTATTGCCCTTTGTGCAAATTTATAGCTAACAGTATTTGACTCTATTACCAGCACTACTCCGTCACATTTCTGTGCTACAATGGCACTGTCAATTACACTGCCGATTGGAGGTGTATCGATAATAATATAATCATAAACCTTACGAAATATTTTTATTAGATCGCTAAAATTATCGCTAGCAAGTAACTCTGAAGGATTAGGAGGCACCGGACCGGTAAATATGATATCAAGATTGTCAATATTGGTCTCATAGAGAATTTCATCAATTTTATTCTGGCCAGATAGATAATGTGTTAATCCTACTACAGCCTGATCAGGCTTATAGCGACCGATTATTACAGATCTTCTTAAATCTGCATCAATAAAAATAACCTTTTTCCCACATTCTGCTAAGGATGTTGCTAAATTAAAAGAAACATTTGATTTACCTTCGTTAGGCAGACAACTGGTAATACATATCATCTTTACCCCACTACCGCAAAATTGAATATTGGTTCTTAGGGATTTATAAGCCTCATTAACTCTAAAGCTTAGTTTAGGTAAGTTTTGAAAATTAACCTGTAGCATCACACTCTCCTTTAACATTTGTATTTGAATTATATAATAGCAATAACTCAAATACAATGATAAAATGTAAAAAAGAGGAAATCTTTATTACATGATTACCTCTTTTTATACAGTATATTATTTTATTTTATTTTATATGATTGTAATTGACATAAATCCATATATAGATGCTAAGAAAATATTATTGCTCCAATAGGTAATTAAGCTTAGCAGACTCTGAAACTGTTATTGTAACATTGTTCCCGGTCACATTCTCAAGTTTGTTGTTCCTACCTTCTGCAAAAATGTCACCGACCTTATATACAGCTTTGCCGTCATCGCCTCTACCGGTATCTATGGTGAGGCCCTCAAAGTGAACATTTTTTAATTCAGTATTGTTGGCTTTAACAGCAAGCGAGCCTACGGAGACAGGAATCTCGGATTTCACATTTAGTTTGACTGTCATATTGTCTATTGTCAAATTCTCAATGTACGCTCCATCCAGCTCATTGAATAATCCTACTGATTTACTTGTATCATTATCGATTTTCTTACTGCTAACATTAATGGTTATATTTTTTAAACTATGTCCATTTCCTATAATCTTTCCGCTAAAGGTATCAGCCATTGTAACAGATACCCCTTTAAAGTCAATATCATTGGTTAGTATATATCCTTCAACTGGATTTCCTAGCTTGTTCAAGCCAGAGAACCAAACCTTGCCGCCAGACTTTAAGTCGTCAACTTTTGAAATCTGAACATAGCTACCTTCTATATATTTAAGGTATATGACCTTGCTGGATGCGTTTGTTACATAGTAACTAACTGCATTTTCATACAATTCATCTTTATATTTACGAATCGATCTTCTGACCGCTTCATCCTCTGTCGTAATTTCATAACCCAGCTTATTTATAAATAAATCAGAAGTATCCTTATCGGAAGTTTCTTCATCCTCCTCAGGTTCAACATACTTTACTTCTTTAATATAATCTGGAAATTCCTTTTGTAGCTCTTTGTAAATCTCTTCATTTGAAGGAATTAGCGCTACATGAGCATATTCCGTAAAATCATAAGGAACTGTTAAGGCCTTGTCAGAATAGTAACCTTCAAAAGAATAGCCACTCTTTGAAATCAGCATTTCTACAGCACTTGATAATTTCTGTACCGCAGATTCCTCTGTTATGTTTTTTGAAAACATAACTTCGTCATTTGAAGCATCAACATAGTCTACTTTGCCCTGAGGAACCCATCTTGCATAAAGTGTCATATCGTCCTGTACTCTATCTTCATCAAAATCCCATCTATCTTCCGCCTTGAAAGAATGTCCCGTAATATTCCCATTAGCATCCTTGATATCCTCTTTGGCGGTATACCACCCGACCAGTATAAATCCGTCTTTGACAGGCTCAATCAGCATGTTAGTAGAACCCGAAGGCTTGAATACATACGAGTTCTTCATATAATAAGTCTCACGAACCTCACGTGAATTAACTGTCCCGCCTAACGCATCATAAGTTACTATGCAGTCGTAACCCCATCCACTTGGATCAGCGACTTTATCCTTTACACCACAAGCGCTTAAAATTAAGCTGGACGCGAGGATAATAGTGATAGCCATCATACGGTGCAATTTTTTATTATTTATCATTTCTGATTTTCCTCCTACCTGAAACATATATGACTGAATTCTATTTAAACCAAACATTGATGCAAAATAGTATGAAGAGCGCAAATGCACCGAATACGATAACTGCAAAAAGAGCATAAGAGGTTACCACACCGAGTATAATGCTTCTACGTTCACTTTTTGATAGCTTGACATTTTCCTTGTTCTCATTGTTTTCCTTGACTTTACCAAACTCATCAAAGGCGGTTCTCTTGATGGTGGATCGTGGCATGCCATCTATGTTCATATTGGCAATTACCCGGCCATCATCTACGAAATCGTCGTATTTTTTCTTTTTTTTCATTAATCTCATCCTATTCTCAATCTTGACTGTATAGATGACATGCAACTCTATGCCCTTCTTCGTACTCCTTAAATATAGGAGTTTTTTTAGCACATATGGGCATAGCATTCGGACACCTGGTACGGAATTTACATCCTGAAGGTGGGTTAATAGGACTTGGAATGTCTCCCTTTAAAATAATTCTATTCATTTTTACATCCGGATTGGATACCGGTACTGCAGACAAAAGTGCTTTTGTATATGGATGCATGGGGTTAGCAAAAATACGCTTCTTATCTCCCATTTCCATTATACTTCCCAAATACATGACACCAATAGTATCCGAAATATATTCCACAACAGATAGGTCATGTGAAATAAACAAATAGGTATATCCGTACTGTTCTTGCAGATCCTTCATAAGATTGATAATCTGCGCTTGAATGGATACATCAAGTGCACTTAAGGGCTCGTCGCAGATGATAAACTTTGGATTCAATGCGACAGCTCTGGCAATACTTATTCTTTGTCTCTGTCCACCTGAAAACTCATGTGGGTATCGGTAAAAATATTGGGGCTGCAGACCACAGTCCCGCATTACTTTCAAAATATAGGATCTGTATTGATCTTTTGGCACAATATTGTGCTCCTTGACTGCTTCCCCTATAATCTCCCCAACAGGAAGGCGGGGTGATAGGCTAGAATATGGATCCTGAAAGATCATCTGTATCTGCGGACGCATTTTCCTAAGTTCACGAGAAGAAACCTCGGTAAGATCCTTTCCATCAAACATAACCTTACCGCCTGTTACTTCATGAAGTCTTAAAATCGTACGACCCACAGTAGTTTTACCACAACCTGATTCTCCTACAAGGCCCATTGTTGTTCCTCTTTTTATGGTGAAAGAAACATCATCTACGGCTTTTACATAAGCTCTATTCTTACCTAATGAAATCTTGGAGACGGGGTAGTATTTTTTTAAGTTCTTTACAATTAAAATATCATCATTAATCATCTTGTTATCTGTTTTCTCAATAGTCAGGGCTGACTACCTCCTCTCCTTTTCTTCTTCACTTTTATCGCTTCCGTCTTCATTATAGAGATGACATGCTGCAAAATGTGTTGGTGAAAATCTTATCATAGCAGGATATTCCCTGGAGCATATATCCATGGCCTTATCACATCTATTGTAAAAATAACAGTGGTTTGGCATATTTATCGGGTTTGGTACCTGACCTTTAATGCTGTATAACCTATCCTCTGTAATATTATGACTTCCCGGCCTTGACTTCATAAGTCCGATTGTATAAGGATGTTTTGGATTATGGAATATCTCCTGCACGGTACCTTTTTCAATAATTCTGCCGGCATACATGACCACGACAAAATCAACCATTTCGGCGATTACTCCTAGATCATGTGTAATCAGCATGATACTTCCATTGATTTTTTCCTTTACTTCACGTAAAAGCTCCAATATCTGAGCCTGAATGGTAACATCCAATGCTGTAGTAGGTTCATCAGCAATAATGAGCCTAGGGTTACAGGAAAGAGCCATAGCGATCATTACACGCTGGCGCATACCACCAGAAAGCTCATGAGGGTAGCTGTTATAGATCTTTTCCACTGCGGCAATACCAACCAAATTCAGCATCTCTATAGATCTCGCCTTTGCCGACTCAGGTGTAGCTCCCTCAGTATGAAGCAAGACTACTTCATCCATTTGGTCTCCTATCTTAAATACAGGATTTAAGCTGGTCATCGGCTCCTGGAAGATCATGGCGATATCCTTACCGCGTATCTTTAGCATTTTGTCCTTGGGCATTTTTGTGATTTCATAGCATTTGCCTTCCTTGTCTTGATAGCGAATACTGCCATCGACAATCTGCCCGGTTGGTCCTTGAACAAGTTGCATAAGTGAAAGACTGGTGACTGACTTACCACATCCAGACTCTCCTACTACTCCAACAATTTTGCCTTGCGGAATATCAAAGCTGACACCGTTCACAGACTTTACAGTGCCAACATCTGTGTAAAAGTATGTGTGAAGATTATCAAACTCTACTACATTGGAAGGATCCCTCATCTGCGTAAGATATTCCTCTTCTGGCACATGTTTTCTATTCTTTTCTTTTTCATACATCTTTATGATTTTATTATTTTCCTTACTTATACGTCTTTCATCCTTCAACGTAAGGTAAGTTGTATTATCAACGCCTTCAATTTTTCCGCGCTTTAATTTCTTTAATAATCCCATGGTATCACCTACCTCTTCATTCTAGGGTCAAATGCATCCCTAAGGCCATCGCCTATAAAGCTAAAGCCTAAAACTGTAACCACAATGAGGATACCCGCCGGTACCCACATATTTGGGTAATTTGCAAGAATCTCCTGTCCTCTGGAAGGATCCGCAAGTGCTATCATAGATCCCCATGCGGCCCTTGGGAAGGGAACACCAAGCCCAAGGTAGGATAGTGTTGACTCATAAAGGATTACTCCTCCTAAGCCTAAGGTTGCGTTTACAATAAGCTGAGGCATGGTATTGGGAACAAGATGTCTCATAATTTTATTAATAGCTTTGATTCCTGTTGTTTCAGCTGCCATCATATATTCTTGCTCTCTCAGCATAAGAATTTGTCCTCTAACAATACGAGCAACTCCTGTCCAACCCATTAAGGTCAAAAATGCCATCAGGTAATAAATCCTGTGTTCCGCCGGTATACTTTCAATCGAACTGATTGCAGCCGAAAGCACTAAGAGAATAGGCATGCCGGGAAGACAGGCAAATATATCCACAATCCTCATAACGACTTGATCAACCCATTTACCATAATAACCTGCTAATCCGCCAAGTACAATTCCCAAAAACATCTCAATAATAATAACAATAAAGGAAATTGTCAGCGAAATACGACCGCCATACATAAGGCGGGTAAATATATCAAAACCAGACGTATCCGTACCAAGCCAATGATCAAAAGATGGAGGTGCTTTAAAAAGGACCTGTGTCTGGGATTTGTCATAATAATCGTATACCTTGCCATCCGGCCCAGCAAACTGGGCTGTAGTAACCATATCTGATATACGTTCTATTTTGAAAACTTGAGTTTCTTTATAGCCCCAAGTAGCATCAATAATTATCGGTCCAACAAAGGAGAAGACAAATACAAATATAATCATAATAAGACCTATTATGGATAATTTGCTCTTGAAAAACCTTTTAGCCACCATACGACTTGGAGATATAACTCTGAAATGCTGTTCTGCTTCTGTTTCAGTATAGTCTTGATGGTCAGTATAATTCAATTTTTTTTCATTTTCAGTATTTAATGCCATTGATATCCCCCCCTTATGATAATTTGACACGGGGGTCAACCACCATGTACATAATATCCGATATTAGCATACCAAGGACTGTTAGTATGGCTAAAAACATATTGTAACCCATAATAAAAGGAATATCTCCCTGCGTTGTTGCTCTTAAAGCCATATAGCCGATTCCAGGTATAGCAAATACTGTCTCGGTAATCATAGCACCGCCGAAAAGACTGGGAAGCATACCTGATAGAGACGTTACAAGTGGAATCATGGTATTTCTGAAAGCATGCTTGTAGGTTACAACCTTTTCGGATAATCCCTTGGCTCTTGCAGTTCTAATATAATCCGAATTCAGTACCTCCAGCATGTTGGTTCGTGTATATTTCATAGTACCGCCAACTCCCAAAAGTGTCAGGACAGATATAGGCAAGACTAAATGCCATGCTTTATCCAGAAAAATTTGGAAATGTGCATTCTGCGCAAAAATCTTTGTCGCAGTTGTCAATCCCTGCAATGGAAAAAGACCCAGTTTTATAGCTAAAACATTCATAAGCAGTGCGGACAAAAAGAAAGATGGTAAAGACGCACCCATCATTGCAAACACCGATACAGAATAGTCGTAAGCACTGTATTGATTTACAGAAGCCTTAATTCCCATCGGTATCCCAATTATAATTTGTAAAATATATGATATAAAAGCAATCATGAATGAAATCCATATATATTCGGAAAGGACGTCTGTAACAGGCTTGCCATACACAAATGAATGACCTAGGTCACCGGTTACAGTGCTTTTTAGCCATGATGTATAGCTCTTAATTATTCCTGTAAAGCTTTTGTCAGCAAGACCATACAATTCCTTTAAGCGCTGGACATCTTCTTTCGTCATAGCACCGCTTTGGAGAGCGGCAGATGTCTGATTGTCAATATAGTCTGCGGGCATAAGCATAGTAAGCATATAAATCAAGACCGAAACGCCTACCAATATCAGAATTGCTAACGCTATCCTTTTTAGCAAATATTTCCACATAGTAATCCTCAATTCCTTTAAGAAGTGGTACAAGGCTTAAAAATCAGCCTTGTACCCTTATTTTCTATTCTTCTAAAATACTAGTTAAGCTCTACATTCCAGATAAAGGATATAGGAGTCTGGAATGGTGTTACATCATCTCCACTAAATAGTGTATCAGCATTGATAACATCCTTGTTGAATACATACATATTCTTTCTCTGATAGGTAGGAACCTCTACAGCTAGTCCTGTGGATAGCTCTAAGGCTCTTTTGTAGATAGCCTTGCGTTCTTCTGTATCTATTGTAGAACGACCTGCTATAATTAAATCATTCAGCTCAGTTAGCATTGCCTTTTCTTCATCTGAACCATTCTCAAATAGATAGTAAAGACCACTTCTTGCTGCTGAAGTACCCTGATTTACCTTAGGATCTGAATGCCAAATCTGGAACATATCTGGGTCAACTCCACCGCTGCCCCATGCTGCTGCCCATACCTGGAGTCCGGAATCATAAGCAGTACTCAGTTTGTTCAGGAGAGATTGATCAGTTTCAATATCAACCTTAACACCGATTTTTGCCAGTGTTGCCTGTGTATCGATAAAGATCGAACCTGCTGGATGATCCTTAGCTTCTGAAGGCAATGTGAACTTGAAAGTAACCTGTGTTCCGGCTTTTTCATGACCATCCGGATAAGTCATTACATTACTTGCTGCATCATACTTGTATCCAGCCTTCAAGAATAATTCCTTGGAGGTCTCACCTGTTTCATCATAAGGGAACAGATTATTAGGATTATCAGGATAAGCCCATAATATCTTTGTCATTGTACGATAGTTAACACTAGCTAATTCCTGATAGTAATTGTCTACTGCTAACCCTACATTCATAGAATGAGCAAGAGCCTTTCTAACATCAAACTCTGGTATAGCCTGGCCTTGTATTCCGATATAGCCATAACCATCATTGTCAACCAAAGTATATCCAAGTTTAGCATAGTTATCCGCTCCGGCTGTGATATCGTTAATAACAGTCATTGAAGCAGAAGGGTCAGAATAGTGAACTGTACCTGTTAAAGTAGCGTCAAGCTCTGCACCTAATGCAATTTCCTGATAACGGAAGGTCTTAATCTTGGGAGATCCAAGTAGGAAATTATCATTAGCGGTATAGGTAACTACATTATCCTTATATTCCTGGAATACATAAGGTCCTGCACCTAAAGGCCTGTCATTCTTTGTCTTCAAGTGATCCATAAATTCTTTTTTGCCAGTTTCTACGCCAAAATCATTTAATGATCCATTATATCCTGCAGTGTAATAATGATGAGGAGCAACTATTACGCCTAATTTGAAAATAGCTGTAGGATCTACGCCGTTAAGTACAATCTTTATAAATTCTCTTTCAACGCCGTCATCAGATACAACTGTACCAGAAGTAATACCACTAATACTCTTAACTCCTTCTGCAAGCTGTCCTTCTGCAGAGATATATGCTGCCTTAATATAATCCTGAACAGTCAGATCGCCTGCTTTTTCAGCATTAATGCCAGCATCACTCAAATCATAGCCATAGTTTCCAAGAATATTTTCCCAGTAAATATTAGCGTCTACTGTATCTGTAGCTAAATCATATTTATTACCCAAGCTGTCTATAAAGGCTCCGGCTTCATCAAGTTCGCCAAATCCCCACATAACCATTCCAAATGCTGCCTGCATACTAGGGCTAGCAGACACCTGATCTGGTGTGTATGGAGCAAAATAGGATTCAATATAACTCGGATATTTTGTGTTAACATAATCAATGATTTCCTGGGCAAAGCCAGCACCAGCTTCGGTCAGGTAACTCCAGAATTTTTCCTGTTGTGCTGCTGTTACGCCATCAGCAGGGTTAATCACCATTGAACCATCATCGCCGGGCTTAATACCAGCTTCAAGAATGGCATCAACTGTTCTAAGTACGTCTGCGCTTGTCTGCAGGCGATACTCATTCATTCCCTGTATGTTCATGGTATAGAATGTGGAAGAACCATCATACATAGGGTCGCTTAATACATACATCGAGAACAAAGCATCCTTAGCTGTGATAGGTGCTCCATCACTGAAAGTAAGCTTATTCTTAAGTACAAATGTATAAGTTGATGTAGAGTTGTCAGCGCTTATTTCCTGTGTGAAGTCATAAGCATAACTGGGAACATTAATGCCCGCCTCAGGTGCACCAAACTTGTTGTAGTAGATAAGACCAATGTGTGCCCGATCATTCACATCAACGTCATAAGCTGATGTTGCAAAGAAGGGACTGAACTTGCCATCCAGAGTTCCTATGCTTACAACAAGCGGATTTGTCTCATTACTGCCTGTTCTAGGTGTAACTGTAGCGTCATACCTGTCCGCAGGAACATCGGGAACAACCTCTACCGGTTCTTTAGTATCATCCGGTGTATCATCCGGTGTTTTATCCGGTGCTGTTGTCGGTGTTGGTGTCGTGTCCGGTTTGTCGGTATCATCTGACTTTTTGCAGCTTACTGCGGAAAGTACTACTATCATTGCAAACAGCAGTACAAGCATGCTTTTAGTAAATTTCTTCATAACTTATCCTCCTTCTAAATTTATATATTTAAATTTTAAATATATCCACGATTAATATACCCCCGGTTATCCCTATAATGTAAACAGGCAAAAGACATTCATTATAATCATTCATTATAATTCGGATCTTCCACCTGATAGGTAACCCTCTTTTGAAGTTGTAAAAAAGCAATGTTTAAAATCAAAAGAAGCATTCCTCCGTAAAATCCAATTTTTCAGGAGTGTATCACTGCTTCCTTTAAGTAGTTTGGTTTATAGTTGCACCACTGCAAAGCACTAAAGCCAAATAGTGAAATTTATACCTTGTTAAGTCTGTTTTGCTTTCCTAATCCTATCTTATAAGCCTATCTGGTAATAAAAAGGTCGTCAATACCGACGACCTAGTATGCCTCATGTATATCTCGTTAATTTTTTACCATATATAATATCTTAGTTTATCTACAAAATTTGGGGATATCCTTCACGTGTATCTTTTACTAAAATATCATATATATAATTTATTGTCAAGCATTAGCTTGGTCTTTCCTCTATTTTCTACTTTATTTTTATTATAAAAATCATTCATTATATAACAGTCTTTAAGCTTTCCCCATTAGCACATTTTTGTCTTCAAATCATATAATGTCACATAAGGAGGGGTATAAGGTGTCTTATAATAAAAAAATCGGTATATTCGGTGGCGATAAACGACAGGTTTATATGGCATTGTCCCTACTTAACAAGGGTTACAGTGTATACTCATATAAGCTATTAAGCCAGATAGAGCACAAAAACCATACCGAGACCTGCGGTTTAGGTGAGCTGATGAAAATGTGTTCTGTATTAATCGGACCTATCCCCTTAACTAAGGATCTTGTGAGTGTATCCGAGGATAAGGTCAGCAATAATGAAAAGACAATTGTCCAAATGTTAAACAAGGATCATTTGCTTATCGGAGGAATGATTCCTTTGGATATTGTCAATGCATGCAAAAAAAAAGGTGTATTCTGTTATGATTTAATGAAAAACGAAAAAATAACCGTTATGAACGCTGTCGCAACCGCTGAGGGTACAATTATGGAGGCAATCAAAAACAGTGACAGAAATCTTCACCAAAGCAACTGCCTTGTACTTGGTTATGGCCGTTGCGGTAAGGTTCTTGCCACTAAGCTTAAGGGTTTGGATGCCAATACTACAGTTGCCGCCAGAAGCGACGATGCCTTGGCATATGCGCATGCAGCAGGGTTTTCTACAATCAAATTATGTAATATTAAAGAACTGTTACCTACTTATCAATATATTTTTAACACTATACCTTCTCCTGTGTTGGATCAGGAATGTCTGAAATTAGTTTTCCCTGATGTTCTTATTATAGATATTGCTTCCGCCCCGGGGGGAGTCGATTATGAGTATGCCTTAAATCATGGTATAAATGCAAAATTGTGTCTTGGTCTGCCCGGTAAGGTTGCTCCAAGAGCCTCTGCAGATATACTTATGACTGAAATAGAAGCTCTGATAAAAGAAAGAAGTGAATAGGTTGAAAGCAATTCGCTTTCAACCATTAAAAGTTTGTGCCTGCGTTGTCCTCGGCACAAACTTAGGATGTGCAAGAAACATGCGCAGGAATGGAGGTAAAATGAATATCAAGGGAAAAAATATAGGCATAGCCCTCACAGGTTCTTATTGTACCTTTGATAAGGTCTTTCCTCAGATAGAAAGACTTGTAAGGGAAAACTCCAACGTATATACAATCTTTTCTGACCAAGCAGGGAATACCGATTCACGCTTTGGTAAGGCAGAAGATTTTATAAATCAAGCCAGAGACATTACAGGTAAAGAACCAATAATAACAATTACAGAAGCAGAAAAGCTTGGCCCAAACAATATCCTTGATACTATCGTAGTTGCACCCTGCTCAGGTAATACATTAGCTAAAATGGCAAATGCAATTACTGATTCTCCGGTGCTTATGGCAACAAAGGGGTTACTGCGCAATAATAAGCCAGTGATATTGGCCATCTCAACTAACGATGCTCTAAGTAATAATATGAAAAATATTGGGCACTTGATGAACTCAAAGAATATATATTTCGTTCCCTTTGGTCAGGATAATTTTAAAGGAAAGCCCAATTCAATGGTTGCACACTTTGATTTAATTCTTCCAACAATCGAGAACGCCTTGGAGGGTAGGCAAATGCAACCAATGGTGTTGGCACCTTCTTAGAATATTGAGGCTCATTCAAAATGATGATTTACGGGGCATCTGTGTGTATACCCACACACCGGTAAAAGTACACGATACCCTGATATGTATGTCTTCATCGGGCATGAATGCCCGCTGCGACTATACATATCAGAGCACCGTGTTCTTTTAACGGTGCATTTTGGTATACACACAAACGCCCCTTTTATCATTTTGAATGAGCCATCTAGTTATCTACTATTTTATTATTGTTTCTAAGAAATTAATTTAATGTCTGAAGAAGGAATTTTTGTATTATATACTTACTTAAATCTTGAAGTGATAAGTAAGTATATATCTTAGGTCTTATTCTTTGTTGGTTTTTTCGATTTCTGCGATGGAGCCTTTTTTCATTGGAATTCTGCAATTTTTATTATTACCGAATTCAACTATTACTACTTCTTCCATTACGTCAATTACAACCCCGTAAAATCCGCTACTGGTTAATATACTGTCACCTTTTTCTAAGGTAGAAAGCATTGCTTGCATCTGCTTCTGTTGCTTTTTCTGGGGACGGATAAGCATGAAATACAATAACAGGCCTAATAAACCAATTTGAACAACCAGTAATATCAGATTATTGCCTCCCGATACAGGCTCTGCTGCCTCTCCTGCTAAAACTATAAAATTGTACATATTTATTACCTCCTAGGTTAAGTTTCTATTTATAATCCCAAGCCTAATACCAATTAGCTAACCTGGGTTAAAAGCACTTTCTATTGTTTATCATCATATTGCTTAAAGCCTTCAAGTTTTTGTTCTTTGTATTGTTTATAACGGTTGTTACGAATAGCTTCCCGTATTTCCTCCATCATATGATTATAAAAATACAGATTGTGAAGCACCAATAACCGCATTCCAAGCATTTCCTTTGCCTTTAGCAAATGCCTTATATATGCTCTGCTATAGGTCTGACAAGCCGGACAAGCACATCCTTCTTCAATCGGCATATGATCAAGCTCGTATCTGGCATTAAATAAATTCATTTTTCCGAGTCCGGTATAAGCATGTCCATGTCTACCGTTGCGAGATGGGTATACACAATCAAAGAAGTCCACGCCCCGATCTACTGCCTCTAGAATATTAGCAGGAGTTCCCACTCCCATTAGATATACCGGTTTGTTAACAGGCAGGTAAGGTACTGTCTCTTCAATGATACGATACATCTCATGATGGCTTTCACCGACCGCAAGACCGCCGATTGCATAACCATCTAAATCCATCTCGGTTATAACCTTAGCATGTTCAATTCGGATATCCTCATATGTTCCGCCTTGATTAATCCCAAATAGCATTTGATTCTTATTAATGGTATCGGGGAGGCTGTTTAACCTTTCCATCTCCTTTTTACTGCGAATAAGCCACCTAGTAGTTCTATCAACGGAAGCCTGCATATAGGACCTCTCTGCAGGATGAGGCGGGCATTCATCAAAAGCCATGGCTATGGTAGATGCAAGATTTGATTGTATCTGCATGCTCTCCTCAGGACCCATGAATATCTTTCTTCCATCAATATGGGAACTAAAATAAACTCCTTCTTCCTGTATCTTTCTAAGCTTAGCAAGAGAAAACACCTGAAAACCGCCTGAATCTGTCAGAATGGGCTTATCCCATACCATGAATTTATGAAGTCCACCCATCTTCTTTATTATCTGGTCACCGGTTCTGACATGAAGATGATAGGTGTTAGAAAGCTGTACCTGAGTTCCGATATTATTTAAGTCTATGGTTGATACAGCTCCCTTAATGGCCGCTGCTGTCCCAACATTCATGAATACCGGGGTTTGTATGGTTCCATTTACGGTTTTAAATTCACCGCTTTTTGCACATCCGTCCTGCCGGATTAATTTATACATAATTCCTACTTTCCTCTATACGTCTTACTACAATTAGTATATTTTCCTTAATCGTCTTTATAACATTACAAGTATACATTGAAAAGGTATTATTTTCAACCATAAAATCTTTAACCTTTACCACTATCACTCCCATCTTGAATAATAGAAATAGATTGCATTATATTGGAAAAATTGATAGAATAATGGTGTCGTTGTTATAAGAAGAAATGCGTATAATACAGTCGGGGGTCTGTAAATGTCGATTAAAAAATCTCTGCGTATCATAATGATAATATCTTCAATCATACCTGTAGTGATTGTATCAGTCATAGCACAAGGCTTACTGTCCCACAGATTGCTTCAGGTACAGAAGTCCAATTTGATAAAAGCCGCCGAACTTAATCGTTCTGGGCTTGAGGCTATGATTGAAACCCATAAAACCGAGATAAGCATGCTATCTCTTGATAGCGACTTAATAACTCTGGTAAATGAAAATGATTCTCTAGATCCTAGCTTGATTAATATTGTTAATCAGATTTTGCATGATCGAAAAGAAGTTAATCCCTTCTGCAGAGCTCTTACCTTATATGATAAAGACAGGTTCGCAATTGCCAGTTCCGATGAGCAGAATATCGGAAATGACGGAAGATTGAATTTGACCCTATCCTATCTTTTTGCCACAAAAAAATCAGCCGTAGGCGTAAGCGGGTTATTAGATGGAACAATTGAGATTGGTTATCCTATCCTTGTTAATGGTGGTAATAATCCTCCTGTGGGTTATATAGTAAGTACATTACATTTATCCTATTTTGAAAATTTTCTAGATGCAATAACTTATGGAGATACCGGCCATGCAGTCTTGTTGGATCATGGCGGGGATATTCTTTATCATCCTGATGAATCCCTTATGGGCACCAGGATTTCCTCAACAAGGCTTAGGAATATTGTAAGTGATTATAATAAAGGGCAGGTACAGCCCAGCGGAACCTTCGAACACTACCATAACAATACAAACCAAATTTATGGTTATAGTATTATTCCGGAAATGGGTTGGGCTTTGTTGGTGAAACAGGATGTATCTGAAATCTGGTCCATGACCAGCCTTATACTGACACTTCTTATATTTATCTGTGCTGTGTTATTGGTCTTTATAATTATATTTGCCCATTTCCTGTCTAGGAGATACACCGAGCCAATTATTCAATTAAGAGATGCCATGCGGACAGCTTCAGACGGTGATCTTTCAGTTCAGTCCTACATAAAAAGCAAAAATGAACTGGGTGAATTATCCAAGAATTTTAATAAAATGCTTCATATTATAAAAACAAATTATGAGGATCTAGAATCCATGCATGAGGAGCTTCTCTCTAATGAGGAACAGCTTCGTAATAATTATGACCACATAGAGTATCTTGCATATCATGATACCTTAACAAACCTTCCTAATAAGCTTGCCTTTCTCGATTATGTCAACGCTTCACTGATATCCTCCCCTGGATCAAATAAATCCCATGCAGTATATTTTGTTGATTTGGATAATTTTAAGACAGTTAATGATACCCTTGGCCACGAGTATGGTGATTCCCTCCTTATACATACCGCCAATATATTGACTGCTCTCGGGGAAAACGGAATGCTTGCCAGAGCAGGTGGAGACGAGTTTCTTATATTTAGAGAGAACATAGACTCTATGGATGAGGCTATAGATTATGCTTCTAGTATTATAGATCGTTTTAAAGAACCCATTGATCTTGAAGGTGAGGACATATATTTATCCATGAGCATTGGTATCGCAATATATCCTGATAACGGCCTGTCTCCCAATGCATTAATCAAGAATGCCGATATTGCTATGTATAAATCCAAGGATACCGGTAAGAACAAATATACTCTCTTTGATTCGAAAATGGAGGACGAGCTAAATAGAAATACTAATATTGTCGAAGTTCTACGTGGTGCTATTGAGAATAAGGATATATATCTTCAATATCAGCCACAATATGATCTGGCGACGAACTCCGTACTAGGCTTTGAAGCTCTCATGAGAATTCGCAGTGATCAATTGGGATTCATAACTCCGGAGGAATTCATCCCGGTTGCCGAGGAAAGTGGTCTGATTATCGAATTAAGTGCTTGGTTGATTAGAGAAGCATGCCGTTTTAATAAGAAGCTAATAGATTATGGGATTACACCAAGACATGTCTCAGTTAATATTTCTTCAATTCAGATAAATCGTCCTGGATTTGTAGATTTTCTCTCCGGTATTTTAGAAGAGACCGGACTCTCACCAGAGTATCTGGTGCTGGAAATAACAGAAAGCACCTTGGTGTCCTCTATTATGGACGCAACTGAACTATTACATAACCTTCAGGATTTGGGTGTTAAAATCTCCCTGGATGACTTTGGAACGGGTTATTCGTCTCTTAATTATTTAACCAATATGCCTATAAACACCCTAAAGATTGATAAGTCCTTCATTGATAATATATGTTCAAGTAAAAAGGACGCACGAATTGCAGAATCTATTATAGCATTAGCACATAGTCTGAAAATAAAAGTTGTCGCAGAAGGTGTGGAAACCAAGGAGCAGCTTGAATTACTGAGGGAAAAGAATTGTGATATTATACAAGGATTTGTATTCTCGGGTCCTCTTCATCCCCAGGAGCTTGAAGATTTGGTAAAGCACGAGTAAAAAAGAGGCAATCTCTACTCCCAATTAGTGTATAAACACGATGCGTTGGAAGTATAGATATGCCCCTATTCTTATGCAATATCCATAATCAAGAAACTATTATTATGCCTTGCCTGAGCTGCCTAATACATTAACCAGCTTATGCTTAACCAAAGTCTTAATATTATCTCTGCCCTTTGTTAAATACTGTCTGGGATCGAAATGGCCGGGATTGTTCGCCATATGTTCTCTTATACCGGCTGTAAATGCAAGCCTTAAATCAGAGTCGATGTTAATCTTACATACTGCCATTCCTGCTGCCTTTCTAAGCATATCCTCAGGAATACCTATAGCATCATCCAGCTTACCGCCATTTTCAGAAATTATTTTAACAAATTCCTGTGATACGGATGAAGCACCATGTAATACAATTGGGAAATTAGGAAGTCTTTTCTCAATTTCTTCTAAAATATCAAAACGAAGACTAGGCTTCTGCCCGGGCTTAAATTTGAAAGCACCATGGCTTGTTCCGATGGCAATCGCCAGGGAATCAACTCCCGTACGGGATACGAACTCTTCAACTTCTTCGGGCTTTGTATATGAAGCATCCTCTGCGCTTACATTAACATCATCCTCTATACCTGCCAGCTTACCAAGCTCACCCTCTACAGTAACTCCTCTCTCATGAGCATATTCAACAACCTTCTTGGTTAAAATGATATTGTCCTCAAAGCTATGCTTTGAACCGTCAATCATAACCGAAGTAAATCCTCCGTCAATACATGCCTTACAAATTTCAAAATCTTCACCATGATCTAAATGGAGTGCTATAGGAAGATCTGTTTCCAGCAAAGCAGCTTCAACAAGCTTTACAAGATAATTGTGTCTTGCATATTTTCTCGCCCCTGCAGAAACCTGAAGAATTAAAGGTGAATTTTCTTCCTTAGCAGCTTCTGTTATACCCTGAATAATCTCCATGTTATTTACATTGAATGCCCCTATCGCATAGCCACCATCATATGCCTTTTGGAACATGTCTTTTGTTGTTACTAATGCCATATAATATTCATTCCTTTCCATTTTGTAATAATTTTTACAATAAATACTTCATCTATTATAA
>SHOH01000192.1 GCA_004294845.1 Anaerolineaceae bacterium | reverse complement strand
ATATTATCATTTGCTTATATTTGCATGTTCCTATCCATATTTATTAGCTTACTTGATTTTTTTCCTGTCTCTTTAACTCCGCAAGCAGTCTATCCAGTTCATCTAGTTTATCACATGTGCTCTTAATTTCTTCAAATCTACTACATACCTTTTTTATCTCATTCTTCAGGTATTCATTTTCCTTCTTTAGACTGGTTACATCAGCCAGGTAAGGATCCGGTAGATGAATTTGATCCATATCCTCTCTGGGAATCTTAACATTGTCACGCTTTACAATTCTACCGGGAACACCAACAACGGTAGAATTAGCAGGGACCTCAGATAATACCACAGATCCCGCACCAATCTTGGAATTCTCTCCTATTGTGAAGGAGCCCAGTACCTTTGCTCCGGCACTGATCATAACATTATTTCCGATAGTCGGATGTCTTTTTCCTTTTTCTTTACCTGTACCTCCTAAGGTAACACCCTGATATAGCGTTACATTGTCCCCGATTATAGTGGTTTCACCTATGACTACACCATTCCCATGGTCGATAAACAGACCTTTTCCTATGGTGGCTCCCGGATGAATCTCTATACCTGTCTTTCGCACTGTCCTTTGTGATAACCACCTGGCAAAAAAATAGTGTTTCTTTCGATATAATTTATTGGCAATCCTGTATCTGAGTATGGCTTTAAAGCTCGGATACAAAAACACCTCAAAAGAATTTCTGATTGCCGGATCTCGTTCCTTTATAATTCTCATTTCATCCTTAATATATTTTATAAATCCCATATAAGACCTCCCAATTTCAAATAAAAATGCAAAAAAACCGCCTCATATATAGAGGCGGTGTTATACGCGGTTCCACTCTATTTGTATGTCAATAAATGATGATGATATAGAGCCTTTGACATACGTCTTGTTCAGATAACGGCTGTTACCGAATCCGGCTAAGTAATCCCTCACCGAATTAGCTCCCGGATGCACTTCACTCAGGATCTTGTAAGGAGCGCTTTCAGCCGGTGACGCTCCGTCTCTGATACAGTCTCATGAGATACTTTTCCGTTCATAGCTTTTATTTATTAAATTCTAGATATATTTGTAAGCTTTTATTCATTTTATGCATTGAAGCATATTTTGTCAATACATTTTGGTAAATTACTTCTTAGGACAACCACCACACCCGCCACAATTTCTTTTGCTATCATACGGGGTAACATCGACCTGATAATTCATCATAGTTTCTAAAAGACATACCGCATTCGCTGCTATTCCAAGCCCTTCACCTGTAAATCCCAGACCTTCCTCAGTGGTTGCCTTGATATTAACCCGATCTTCTTCTAGGTCAAGAGCTGCTGCAATATTACTAACCATATTAGGTATGTATCCCGAAAGTTTTGGCTCTTCAGCAATAATCGTGGCATCAATATTCTCTATAAGATATAGCTTTTCTTCTAAAAGTTCCTTAACCTTTTTTAATAGCGTTATACTGGATGCTCCTTTGTAAGCTTCATCAGAATCAGGAAAATGTCTCCCGATATCCCCTAAAGCAGCCGCCCCCAATAAGGCATCCATAATAGCATGAGTAAGTACATCCGCATCGGAGTGTCCCATAAGTCCCTTCTCGTATGGAATCTTGACTCCACCAATAATTAGTTCTCTATTTTCTATAAGCCTATGAACATCATAACCTGTTCCAATTCTCATTATATAAAACCTCCTAAAAAAGATTACATCATATCACTACATTCAACGGAGGTTTTACCTCCAAAACAAAAGTAAATTATTTCACACCTCAAAATCATCCTTTATATTATCGCATATTTTATATATGTTTACCATAATAAAATAAAATCAAAAGGACATATAACGCATAAACAATTCATTAAACCCTTCTACATTCGATAAATGTACTTCCTCAGCAGTTAATATGATGTGTTCGATCTTATTCTTTGTGTCTGAATCCTTTATAAGGTAAATCGCTCCTGCCAGTGATGTATTGCCGACCGCTATAGCTTTGCGGGTAAGGGCCTCAGGAATTAAGCCTATCATAGCAGCTTTATTAATATCTAGATGATACCCGAAGCCTCCCGCAATAAATACCTTGTCAATCTCTTCATAGGATATACCATAACTCTTTACTAATATATCCACTCCTGCACCTATAGCTGCCTTAGCAAGTTGAAGCTCTCTAATATCCTTTTGGATAAATTTCATACCTGCAATAGGATATCCTTCATCAAAATACGAATCCTTAAGTAATCCGGATGAATCTATTATACCTTCTTTAAGTAGTTCAGAAATAAGCTCAACAACCCCAGTTCCGCATAAGCCCACTGCAGGTTCTTCATTAATCGTCTTGTAGCTTAGCTTCCCTTCTTCATAAGACACATGGCATATGGCACCGGGTATGCTACCCACTCCACAAGATATGTTACCCCCTTCAAATGCAGGACCTGCTGCTGTCGAGGTCGCGAGAATCCTTTCTCTGTTGCCTAGGGCTATTTCACCGTTAGTCCCCAAATCTATAAAAAGACAGGGTTTGTCCTCACGGTTAATACCACAAGCCAATAGTCCTGCTGTAATATCTCCACCTACAAATACCGAAATACCAGGAATTAATGTAATCGGTATCTTCTCACTGATGCCAAAAATCTCATCCGATAGCAGATTTATAAATCCATCTTTATAAGGTGCAAACGGAAATGTTCCTAGAGTGTTACAAGGATATCCCATCAATAGATGAATCATTGTGGTGTTTCCGGCAATTACAATATTATCTATGCTCTCTATTTTAATTTGATTCTTTTCTCCCAGCTTAAGTATTCCCTTAAGCAGCTCCTCACGAATTAACAGGGCGAGAGAATTAAGCTTTCCTTCATTGGAAGCTTTTATTCTGGAGACCACATCTGCCCCGTATACCCTTTGAGGATTTATAGCAGTATACTTATCTAATATATTTCCTCCCGGTAAATCCGTTAATGCAAGAGCTATTGTTGTGGTTCCAAGATCGATTGCAATAGCATAAGCTTTCTTCTCATAGGTTAAAGTATGGGGATGTGATGTTTCTTTAATCTTAGAATATTCTGTATTAGTCGGATGATTTAAGGTTTCTGTAACCACCTTGTAGTCAGTATTCCTCCTTGATGAGAGAATAATGGTACAATCCATATCAGGATATGCCATGCATGCAAGACGATATCCCCCCTCAAGCTCAGAAGTAGAGAATGATGCCTTATCCTGTAAGGTAATTTTAAGCCTTCCTTCCACAACCTTAACAATGCATTTACCGCATGTCCCCCTGCCTCCACACTCACTGAATATGGAAAGCTTGGAGCTTGCCAGAGTCTCAAGGAGATTCTCCCCTTTTGACATAGAGACTAGAGTATCCTTATTATTTATAGAATCTTTTACCCTTATAACAATTCTTTTCTCCAAGCATAACACCGCCTAGTCTTAAGAGATTATAATATCTTACAATGCAAATTACCTATTATACAGGTGATTTGATATATTTCTGAGATGCCACTTTTATTGTAAGAGCTCTGACTAGATTCGTCAACTAAAAGCG
>SHOH01000191.1 GCA_004294845.1 Anaerolineaceae bacterium | reverse complement strand
CACTTCACAAAACTTTATTCTGGTTTATCATTCCCGTGATGGCCGTCAGTCTGCACGCACTTCCCGTTTTCACTGCATTTTTGCTTCCTGACTACAGCACTATCCGCAAATATACTAAAGCAAAAACGGTCTTCCCTGATGATCAGGCTGCCTTAAAGGCTGTATATCTGGCTATTGCTAATGTTGAAAAGAAATGGACTTTCCCCGTAAGAGACTGGGGGTCTATTATTAATCAATTAATCATTAAATTTGGTGACAGATGTGGCGTTCTTTAAACCCGGCGGCTACTCGTTTACACAAAAATTTTCACAGGCTCATTTTAATGCCAAGCTTCTGATCCTTTGAATACTGTATAATATCCTATTTTTTTTGTTTTCGAATCATAAATAACCAATCGATTCAAATAAGCCAATAGGAAAGTACACTTTTTCCCATCATGAAAATTTAATTTATGGCGTTTAATAGTGTATTGATCATTTGAGATATGTTCACCAACATAATATCCTTTCTTGTATTCCCATAAATTCGATTTAACCCTTTTAGGCATCCAATAGTTCCAATCTATTAGCATAAAAATTAAAAAGAATAGAATTAGGGCTATTATTATCTTACTTTTCCTCACTTTCATAATTGATATAAGATTAATATGTTGCTCCTGGTTGATGCCTAAAACCAACAAACTGTCCATTCTTGTACACAGCCATGGGATAGGCATAAGTAGGCATGGTATTCGAAATTTTGTTTGTTACTGATCCTACAACACTACCAACAAAATATGTCGGGGGCTGATGATTTCCATTCTTAATACTACTTGTACTTACTCGTACATTTGTGTATGGTGAAGGCCAAGATCTTTGTGTTTGCCCCCAAACTTCCACACTACTCATATTGCTATAACCTGATAATTGTTGTGCAAATGGTTTATCAGACTGACCTTCTCTTCTTCCTCCTTCTCTGTTATCAGGATCTTTTCCTGTTCGGCAACCATAAAAACCTAATTTACCTCCATCTTGTACCCAGTTAAAGTTAATATCACCCCAACTTGATACTGTTTTCTGATCTATACTTCCGTTTTTATTTTCTCTAAATGGACCATCAAATCCACCATGTGACCAAATACCAACTTCTTTTGTTTCACCAAATTGATCCTTATTTGCAGCTACATCTCCTTCAATAGTTGATTGTATTTCATCTGTGCTTGAAATTCCCTTAAAGATGGCCTTATCCCCTTCACCAATCTCTCCATTCTTTAACATATCATTAGCTCGTGTTAAAGCTGCAGCCCAGAAAGCTCGATTCGATTCTTCATCTTCTTCTCCTTTCTTATGATTATCAGTCAAATAATAAAATAGATAAACATCTTCTCCATTAGGGTCAATAAAAAATATCGGATTATTTAAAGCATAATTATAAGGAGTCCATGAATCATAAGATTCAGCACTTGGATCTATACTATGCCATCTACCTATTTGAGGATCGTAATAGCGACTTCCGTAATCGTAATGATTCAAAAACAAGACTAGGTGTTCCCTGTTTAAGTTTATTTATTATACTTGTTGATAGAATCAGGTATCTCATATTTAATAACACTCTTGAAATCAATTTTATCAAAAGGATTTACCCAGGTGTCTTCATAAACCATATACTCTTGCTTGATTTTCTTGATTACCCAGGTATATTCAAAATATGATGAAGTATCTTTATGAAATTCAATTTCATGATCAAATGTTTGAGGTATAACTAAATTCTCAATTCCACTATAAATAAAGACTGTTTCATTATCTTTAATTAAGTACAACATTGGATTCCTCTTCATAAGATAATCATTTAATAGTTCATCGCTATTTATACCTTCTGGATACTTAAGACTAGCTCTTAAGCATAACAAAGTTTCATTTTCATCTTTTTTGTCAATGTACATTTCGTAATAGCATCCATGACAATTAGCTTTTTGAATAAAAATATGCAAAAGACTGTCAATGTTGTTGTTAAAGCAAAAGTTGCCTGAACTTAATATGGTTTCTTGCTGAACTTCCTTGTGATTTTTAGAATTTAAGCAACTAAATAGAAATACAAGTGCAAAAAATCCAAATATTAAAATACTAAAGCTTCTCATAATTATTTCTCAGTATTATATTTAACTAAGAATCGAAGACTTGCGCCTTTTAGTAAATCATTTACTTTGTTATACCCTCTAGGCAATTCAATTGGGGACTTGCTTGCTTCTGTGCCAACATATCCATAAATATTACCATCATATCCCATCGTGAAATAGGGAATATTAGGTGTATAATTACAGAAGGTTGCATCATCTTCGTGCGATGGCAGTGCAACAAAACCCCATTCTCCGTTAAGATCATCTTGGTGGGTATGAATAGTGGCAACTATTGAAAATGATAATCCAGAAACCGGATCGATTAATTTTGAATCTGAAAATCCATAACCATATTCCTGAAAATAAGCATCCGTATTGGTGTTTAAATATTCAGGTAGCACAAGTACATTTTCATCACCGATAACTGCAAATTGTTCACGGTTTACTCCCTCCTTATTTGCCTGTACCCACATCCTACTATATGCCTCCTTTTCATTTGAGAACATTATACTTCCATCTTTACGGTAATCAGTCGTAACATTACCTTCATCATCTTTTATCTGATGTGTTTCACCGACCCATACTTGACCATTCTGAAGTTTTGTGCCTTGATTGACCTTCGGATCGAATTGATATGATCCATCTTTATCTATGTACCAATCAAACCCAAACAGGTCAATCCTTTTTATGGGGTTATTGCCAACATAATTATAGGGTGTCCATTCGTAGTATTTCTCAGCTAATAGATCTTGAACGTGCCATCTCCCAATCTGGGCATCATAGAACCTTGCCCCGTAATCATACCAGTCCAAATCAATCTCATCCTGTAGTTCTTTTCCGTTATAAAGGTATTTATTATCTGATTCCCCATTTGTCTTATCAGCAACCATGCCGAATGGATAATAATCCACTTTCTGCAGTAAAGTTAAGCTGTTTCCGTCCGGCTTAAATGTTACCCTTGTGTTCCCTAAATGATCTTTCAAAAAGTATTCGTAATCATAGGTAGAGCCTGTTACGTTAATAACGCCTTCCTCAGTATGAATAAGCTCTAGTTCTTTATTATCATCATATTCAAATGCACCTGCATAATATCTATCAGGCGTATCTGCGCCCGATACTACTTGTTTCTTTAACTTAACACCAGTCGCATCGTAGATATACAGCACTTTGTGTTCTGCATCCTTAATGATCCGAAGCTTCTCTTCCCGGGTGAATGTTCTCTTTTTCATCATCATAAAATTACAGATTTTTGTCTATAATCTCGTCCGATGAATTATGGGGCCATTGAATTAATTCCGTTACCTACAGTAACTCCTATAGTACGATGTTTCCAAATTCGTCACCAATTCCGTCACCCACTTTAAACTAAAATCCCGCAGATCATTGATCATGCGGGATTTGCATTTACAGGGTGTGGTACCACCAGGAATCGAACCGGGGACACACGGATTTTCAGTCCGTTGCTCTA
>SHOH01000050.1:13949-20207 GCA_004294845.1 Anaerolineaceae bacterium | reverse complement strand
ATGTACAAAGTAACTATAGCATAGGAAAGGAATAATATATAAGTATAGAACTATGTTTGGGGTGCTTCAATGCTATACCAAGATATGACAAGGATTGAACTGGTTGATTCTGGCTATGTGCCTATTATTAAGGATTCTACCGTCTTTTATGGCGGTAACCAGATGTGGTTTTCTGACACTAATAAAAGTAGTAAGGATTACATCATACATCATTATGGTTGCGGTACAATTGCCACTGCAGATTTATTCTTATACCTTGCCATAAAGGCTGACCTATATCGAACCGGAGTAACCGAATCTGTCCTGCAAGGAACCGATTCGGCTTATTATAAGGATTATATGTCCTATATACGAAAGGTAAATGCATACTATACCAAAACCAAGCGATATATTGCCGTGCTTGGTCCCAGAATTGCCTATGCATTCAATTCATATGCAAGGGTCTATCAGTTTGGACTTCGCGCTAGATGGAAATTAACTTTGTCCTATTATGATATGATTGAGCTTATGGAGGAAATGCTTGCTAAAGACATCCCCGTTATCCTTTCCATAGGTCCAAACACTCCCTTTCTATGGAAAAATGAAGGGATTAACTTTTATAAGAGAGAGATTGTAGATGTGCAGGATAACAATACTGACAATGAAAGCTCCATACATCATCCTGACTTATACAGCTACCCCACTGCTAAAGTGAATGTGAATAGTCACTATGTTACTGTTACGGGCATTTATAAGATTGCAGAGAGCAAGAGAGTTAACAGCAGTCACGAATCCTATACTAAAGAAAAAATCATGCTCCGTACTTCCTCCTGGGGAAAGCTATATTACATCAATTACGATGAATATCGTAATTATATCGATAATTCAGGAGGAACCTTTACCTCTAGCATGATTTATATAAAATGATAACAAGTATTTACATGTTTCTAAATTTTTTATAACGACTTTCCAGCATTTCATCAATTGAGAGACTCATCAGCTCTTTTAAATCAGAACTAATTACATCCCTAACCTTACCTGTTACGAATTCGAAATCATTATGGGCACCACCCAGGGGTTCTGGAATAATATTGTCTATTACACCAAACTTATATAAATCCTGAGCGGTAAGCTTCATATCGTTTGCTGCGGATTCGGCTTTTGTGGAATCCTTATATAGTATACTGGCAAAGCCTTCAGGAGAAAGTATAGAATATATGGCATGCTCCAGCATATACACCTTATCGGCTACGCCAAGAGCCAAAGCTCCTCCGCTTCCTCCCTCTGAGATTACCACTGAAATTATGGGAGTTCTTAGCATCATCATTTCAGCCAGATTAGTAGCAATAGCTTCTCCCTGGCCTCGTTCCTCTGCACCTATACCACAGAAAGCCCCTGGTGTATCAATAAAACATATCACAGGCCTGGAAAACTTTTCTGCCTGCTTCATTAATCGAAGAGCCTTGCGATATCCCTCAGGATGAGGCATAGAGAAATTTCTTGCGATATTTTCCTTGGTGTTACGCCCCTTTTGCTGGGCTATTATAGTTACCGGAATATCATCAAAAAAGGCAAGTCCTCCTACAATAGCACGGTCCTCGCTATATAACCTATCTCCATGAAGCTCCACAAATCCTTTAAATATCCATTCTATATAATCAAGCCCAGTAGGCCTTATTGGCATTCTCGCTAACTTTACCTTTTCCCATGGTGTTAAGTCCATACTATCCTCTCTTCCTCTTTATAATGAAGCTTTATAAGCAATCCTATTGTATCCTTCTGCTTATCTCTTGTGACTATCTTATCCACAAATCCGTGCTCCAATAAAAATTCAGATCTCTGAAAACCCTCCGGAAGCTTTTGCCCTATGGTTTGTTCAATTACCCTAGGTCCAGCAAAACCAATAAGAGCTCCCGGTTCAGCCAAAATTATATCTCCAAGCATGGCAAAGCTGGCGGTAACACCGCCGGTAGTTGGATTCGTAAGTACGGTAATATATAAAAGCCCCGCTTCGCTATGTTTTGCCACAGCAGCGCTCACCTTTACCATCTGCATAAGAGAAAATATACCCTCCTGCATCCTAGCACCGCCGGAGGCAGTATATACTATTACGGGCAAATGTTCCTCAGTTGCCTTCTCAAACATTCTAGCCAGCTTCTCACCGATTGCCGTACCCATGCTGCCCATAAAAAAGGAAGCATCCATTACCCCGATATAGGTAGGCAGGCCAAAGATAAGTCCCTTTCCGGTAACTAAGCCGTCCACAAGACCGGTCTGTGTCTGAGTCTTTATAAGCTTATCACCATATCCTGGGAAATTAAGAGGATCCCTTGTTGTTAATTGTGGGTCTATCTCTACAAATGTATTCTCATCCAAAATCATTGCCAAACGCTCATTTGCAGACACCTTAAAATAGAATCCACATTCACACATCTTATAATTCTTCATTAGTAGCTTAGTATATATGACATTTCCGCAACCGGAACATTTAGTCATGATACCCTGAGGCACATTTGGCTTCTCCTCTTCGGATCCCTTTAACTCCTGAGGTCTGGAACGATAGACCTTAGAAGTGGCATATTGTTTTGCTTTAAACAAATTTCTACTCATTATTCATCTTTCCTTCAATTGTACCGGTATGATATTGTCCTGACAGGATTTCATCTCTTTCCATAAGCTCATACTGAAAATCAAGGTTCGTCTCTATGCCATCGATGACAAACTCTGCGAGAGCTCGCTTCATCCTGCTAATTGCTTCCTCTCTGTTTTTTCCATGAACTATAACCTTAGCTATCATAGAATCATAGCAAGGTGGTACCATATAACCGGGATATAAGGCACTATCTACTCGAATACCGAATCCTCCCGGAAATAATACATTCTCCACAAGACCAGGGCAGGGTAAAAAGCCTCTATTAGGGTCTTCAGCATTGATTCTACATTCAATTGCATGCCCACGAAATTCAATATCCTTTTGCCTATAGGCTAAATTCTCTCCAAAAGAAATACGTATTTGTTCTTTTATCATATCAATCCCGGTAACCATCTCAGTAACTGGATGTTCTACCTGGATTCTTGTATTCATCTCCATAAAATAATAGTTATTCTGATTGTCTAACAAAAACTCAATAGTTCCTGCATTCACATAACCTGTCGCTTTAGCAGCTTTTACGGCTGCATTTCCCATCTTATTTCGTAGCTCCTTACTAATAACAGCACAAGGAGATTCCTCCATTAGCTTCTGATTCCTTCTTTGGACTGAGCAATCCCTCTCACCTAGGTGAATTACATTACCATGCTTGTCAGCAAGAATCTGAAATTCCACATGCTTAGGATTGATGATTAGCTTTTCCATATATACTGTATCGTCACCAAATGCTGCTTTAGCTTCATTCTTGGCAGAGATTATAGACTTTTCCAAATCACAGGCTGAATATACTGCCCGCATACCTTTTCCGCCTCCGCCAGCACAAGCTTTAATCATAACAGGATAGCCAATATTTTCGGCCAGCTCCATCGCATTCTTGATACTTTCTATTTCACCTTCGCTACCTGGTACTACCGGAATTCCTGCTTTTTGCATGGTTTCCCTGGCTTTTGATTTACTTCCCAATAACTCGATTGTATCTGCATTTGGTCCGATAAAAGTAATATTACAATCCTCACACATTCTTGCAAATGAGCTATTCTCAGATAGAAATCCAAATCCCGGATGAATCGCTGTGGCACCGGTAAGAACTGTTGCACTTATGATATTTTGCATATTCAAATAGCTGTCCTTTGATTTATAAGGACCAATACATACTGTCTCATCAGCCATAAGAACATGCAAGGCTTCTCTATCAGCCTCAGAATATACGGCTACTGTCCGGGTACCCATTTCTTTGCATGCACGGATAATTCTCACTGCAATTTCTCCGCGATTTGCAATCAATATTTTATGAAACATCTGATTCTCCTTATTCTCCGATGGCAAATGTAAATATTGCCTCTACAGCTACCTCATCCTCAACATAGGCTACCGCAGATCCAACGCCAAAGCTTCCTTTATTTTTTATAATTTCTACATCCAATATAATTACGTCACCCGGTACAACCTGGCGTCTGAATTTTACCTTATCCATAGCACCAAAATAAACTATTTTCCCTGCATTCTTCTCTTCTGCTAGCATTACTACCGCTCCGGTCTGAGCTAGAGCCTCCAATATTATGACTCCGGGCATAACTGCCTTGCCAGGAAAATGCCCAACAAAATAAGGCTCATCCATTGTAACGCATTTTCTTCCTTTTCCGTGAACTCCCGGTTCCAACTCATCTATACGGTCAACCAAAAGGAACGGTGGTCGGTGGGGTATTATTTTCTGTATTTCATCCACATTTAACATAATAATCCCTTTCTTATATATTTTCAACTATTTTTCCATATTCTAACTCTTCTTGTCTTTACATTATTACTTTAGATAATACATCCAGTCAAACAGTTTATATCCATATCACAATAATCTGTATCGAATTTATTTAACCAGAAACAAAGGCTGCCCAAACTCCACCATGTCTTCATTTTCAACAAGACACTCAATTATCTCGCCTTCAACTTCACTTTCAATTTCATTCATCAGCTTCATTGCTTCTATGATACATACGGACTGTCCCTTTTTTACTATATCTCCTACACTAACAAAGACAGGCTTATCAGGCGCCGGCTGAGCGTAAAAAGTTCCTACCATCGGAGATAAAATCTTCTTCAATCCGGGCATCTCCTTATTTGTAGTATCATCTGACACGATATCCTTAGTCTTGATATTTTCTGCTCCCTGCAAAGATGCGGGTGCCTGAACAGGTGCACTTACATAAGCTGTCTGCTCTGCACTAATAGCCGGTGCAACATAGCTGCTGTTACTTATATTATTAATCTTCTCAAGCTCAAGCTTAAAATTATCTTGCTCCAACTTAATCCTTGTAAGACCCATCTTAGTCATTTCCTGCATAAGGCTAACAATTTCACTATATTCCATGGCTATACCTCCATCTTCTTAAAGATTAAACTTGCATTATGGCCTCCAAAGCCTAAGCTGTTGGTCATAACATAGGATAAATCGGCCTCTCTGCCCTTACCCGGTACATAATCCAGATCACATTCCTCATCAGCCTCAAGCAAACCTATGGTTGCAGGAATAAATCCTTCGTTTATGGCTTTGATACAGGCTACTGCTTCGACCGCTCCCGCTGCTCCAAGTAGATGGCCTATCATGGATTTGGTCGAGCTTACGGGGATTTTATACGCCTCATCTCCAAATGCAGTCTTCATAGCCATAGTCTCAAGCTTATCATTGATTGGTGTACTTGTGCCATGAGCATTTACATAAGAAATATCCTTTGGTCTTATACCTGCTTCATTCATGGCATTCTTCATGGACATTGCTCCGCCACGGCCATCCGGAGATGGAGCGGTAATATGATAAGCATCACCGGTGGCTCCATAGCCTACGATTTCAGCATAGATTTTTGCTCCGCGCTTTTTGGCATGCTCATATTCCTCCAGCAAAAGGATACCTGCTCCTTCACCTATGACAAATCCGTCTCTGTTCTTATCAAAAGGAATAGAAGCCCGTAGAGGGTCCTGACTAAGAGATAATGCAGTAAGAGCGCTAAAGCCCGCTACACCTAAGGGAGTAACAGATGCTTCTGTGCCTCCGGCTAATATTACATCTGCATATCCATGCTTTATATTTCTAAAGGCATCACCTATGCTATGGGTACCGGTAGCACATGCTGTAACAACATTGGTGCATATTCCCTGAGCACCAAACTTTATAGCAATATTGCCGGCAGCCATATTTGTGATTGTCATTGGGATGAATAGGGGATTTACACGTCTTGGTCCCTTTTCCATCAAGGTCCTTGCTTCCTTTTCTATATTCTCAAGACCGCCTATTCCTGATCCTACTATTACTCCAAAGCGATCCTTATCTATGCTTTTCAAATCAATTCCAGAATCCTGGATAGCTTGTGCTGATGCTACAACAGCAAACTGAGAAAAGCGATCCAGCCTTCTTGTCTCCTTTATATCCAAGTATGGTTTAGGATCAAAATCCTTGACAACCGCTGCAACCTTAACAGCATATGCCTCGGTATCAAAGTGAGTGATAAAATCAATACCGCATACTCCGGCTTTTACATTCTCAAAAAATTTCTCTACAGTATTGCCGATTGGTGTAACGGCTCCTAAACCCGTAATTACGACTCTGTGATTCATACTTACCTCTCTTCCCGTGCCAT
>SHOH01000050.1:2406-13849 GCA_004294845.1 Anaerolineaceae bacterium | reverse complement strand
CCTAAACCCGTAATTACGACTCTGTGATTCATACTTACCTCTCTTCCCGTGCCATTTATGGCACTGCCCTTTATGGCACTGCCATCAGCGGCCCTAATCTACATAATCATACCGCCATCAACTTGCAGAACCTGGCCTGTTATATAATTGGCAGCCTCGGATGCTAAGAAGCTTACAGCAGCTGCAACCTCATCAGCTTTACCAAATCGTCTTAGAGGGATGGCTGCAATACTTGCTTCCTTTATTCTATCCGGTAAAGCGTCAGTCATATCTGTTTGAATAAAACCGGGTGCTACAACATTCACTGTAATCCCCCTGCTTGAAAGCTCTCTGGCTGCGGTCTTAGACATACCTATTACACCTGCTTTTGAAGCAGCATAATTTGCTTGGCCAAGATTTCCTGCGATACCTACGACTGACGATATGTTTATTATCTTTCCAAACCGTTGCTTGAGCATAACCTGGGCAGCATGCTTCATGCAAAAAAATGTACCCTTTAGATTTATATCTATTACGCTATCGAATTCCTTCTCAGACATCCTGATTAGGAGATTATCCTTATTTATCCCTGCGTTATTAACTAATATATCAAGTGTTTTGTATTCCTTAATTGCTTCGGTAATCAGGTGTTTTGCTTCATCCTCTTTGCTGATATCTGCCCTTATAGCAATTGCCTCACCGCCGTCATTCTTAATCGTCTGCAGAAGCTCATCTACCTGGGTAATGCTGTTTCGATAATTTAACACAACTCTTGCACCCTGCTTGGCAAATTGCAGAGCTATTGCTCTTCCAATACCTCTTCCGGCACCGGTAATTATTGCGGTTTTTCCTTTAAGCATATCCTTCTCCATTTCATATTGTTTTAAGGGCTGAAACAGTTTCCTCAAGAGAAGCCACATCCTCCACATGATAGGTATTAAGGCTTCGGTCAATCTTCTTTACAAAGCCTGATAATGTCCTCCCGGGACCAAGCTCTACAAAGTGTCTGACACCGTCTCCTACCATCCGGCGAATGGTTTGTTCCCAGAGTACGCTAGACATTACTTGCTCATAAAGCAAACCCTTAACCTCATCCACGCCATTAATATAGTCCGCAGTTACATTGCTGATAACGGGAAGCTTCATGTCACCAAATGACAGCTTATCCAGTTCGGTTTTTAAATTATCCGCAGCCGGAGCAAGCATCTTAGTATGAAAGGGTGCACTGACCGGCAGAAATATAGACCGTAAAGCTCCCAGTTCCTTAGCGAAATTTGCCGCTTCCTCCACAGCTTTTGTCTCTCCACCGATTACAATCTGGCCGGGACAGTTAAAATTAGCGGGCTCCACTAAGCCATAATCCTTGGCTTTTTCACAAGCCTCCCTAATCTTATCCTCGGAAAGACCGAGAATTGCACACATCTTTCCTTTACCCTCCAAAACCGCATTTTGCATAAATCTGCCGCGCTTTTGTACCAGAGGAATAACCTGTGATAGACTAAACACTCCGCTGATTGTCAGTGATGAGTATTCACCAAGGCTTAAACCGGCGGTCACATGGGGCTTAATATTATATCTTGATATGGCATTATAAGCTGCTATTGACACGGTTACGATTGCCGGCTGTGTATACTCGGTACGATCCAGCTCTTCTTTACTGCCTTTAAAGATCATATCCGAGAGCTTTAAATTCAGTCTTTCATCTGTTTCATCAAATACTTCCCTGCATTCCGGATAGGAATCATATAGCTCTTTACCCATTCCGATATATTGAGAACCCTGACCGGGAAACAGATATGCTATCTTCTCCATACTATTCTCCATTCTAATTCCAATCCCTATTAAGTAGCTTATTAGCTTCTGTCATTAAATCCATTATTATATCCTTACAGCTTTCTTCCTTGTTAATTATAGCGGCAATCTGTCCGGCCATTATACTACCGTATTCCATATCGCCTTCCAAAACCGCCCTTGCAAGTGCCCCTGCTCCAAGCTTTTCATACTCACCTGGCGGAGCTATATTCAGATCAAGTTCCTGAAAGCCTCGGCTTAGTTTATTCTTTATTACCCTGACCGGATGTCCGGTACGCCTTCCGGTAACAACGGTATCAATATCCTTTGCATTAAGTACTTTTTTCTTATAATTATCATGTATTGTGCATTCGTATGCAGTAAGAAAACGAGTTCCTACCTGGATAGCATCTGCACCAAGCATTAATGCAGCCGCCATTCCTCTGCCGTCTCCTATTCCTCCGGCAGCTATGACCGGTACCTCCACCGCGTCAACAATCTGTGGAACCAAAACCATAGTAGTTAATTCTCCCACATGGCCACCAGCCTCAGTACCTTCAGCTATTACCGCATCCGCACCACTTCGAACCATACGCTTTGCAATGGCAACAGAAGGTACTACAGGAATTACTTTAATATCGTTAGCCTTCCACATTTCCATATATTTTCCCGGGGTACCTGCCCCTGTGGTGACTACTTTTATACCTTCCTCACATACCATCTTAGCCATTTCATCCGCGTGGGGACTTAGTAGCATGATATTAACTCCGATAGGCTTTGAAGTGATTTCCTTGGCTTTGCGAACCTCACCTCGAATCAGCTCCATAGGTGCTGTTCCTCCCGCTATAATACCCAATCCGCCAGCCTCGGATACCGCTGCTGCCAAGGAGGCATTAGCAATCCAAGCCATTGCCCCTTGGAATATGGGATATTCAATTCCTAACATCTCACATATAAGTGATTTCATTGCTATGACTCCTATCTACAAAGAATTCTTATCTGCTGCTAGCTGCAACTTAAGCCTTTCTTTTCTCAAGATAAGCTTCTATATCACCTATTGTATTAATGTTTTCTGTATCCTCTGTAGGAATCTCAATGCCAAATTCCTCTTCAAGGCTCATAATTATCTGGAAAAGATCCAAGGAATCTGCACTTAAGTCATTCTTTAATGATGTCTCAGGCTTTAAATCAGCTATCTCTACTCCTAATTGTTCTGCTACAAGCTCTTTGACTTTGTTTAAATCCATAATATAAATCCTCCTTAAAATTTGTTGTAATATTTTTAATACTAATCATTTTGTTAATTTATTTTATTACCCAAGGGTATATAAAATCAGCTCCATTCAAGCAGTACCGCACCGCTTGTCATTCCTCCACCAAATCCTACAAGTATAACTTTGTCCCCTGTACTAAGTTTATCGCTCTTAGCCAGCTCATCAAGGGCTATTCCGATGCTCGCTGCGGAAGTATTTCCATATCGATCTAAATTAATGAAAAACTTCTGAATGGGAATCTTAATAAACTTTGAAGCCTGCTCGATAATTCTTTGATTTGCCTGATGAGGAATAATGTATGCTATATCATCATTCTTTAAGTTTACCTTGCTTAATACCGCTTTTAAATTATCTGTAATGGTTCGGACAGCGTATTTGAATACCTCCTGCCCAAGCATCCTAATCTTGGGCTGCCCAAGCATCTTTAGCCTGGATGCTGATATATCTTCTGTATTTACGCAGGGATTGATTAGTGGTATAGCCGAACAGGTTAAATGATCGTATTTGCTTCCGTCGGCTTCCAGATTAGTAGCAAGTATCATACCACCCTTTTTGGTATTTGACAGCACAACCGCTCCTGCTCCGTCTCCGAACAATACACAGGTGGAGCGATCCTTCCAATCAAGAACCTTTGATAATGTCTCTGCACCTATCACAAGGACATTTTTATACATACCGCTTTTTATGAATTGCTCTGCGGTTACCATCCCATATATCATCCCTGTACATGCTGCGGTAAGGTCAAAGGCCGCTGCATTTACAGCACCTAATCTGGCCTGAACTATGCATGCGCAGGATGGCATAAAGTAATCGGGCGTGATTGTTGCACATATAATTAAATCTATTTCCTCCGGTTTTAGACCCGCATTTTTTAGAGCAATAGACCCTGCCTCATAGGCCAAATCAGAGGTGTTCATGCCGACAGAAATCCTGCGCTCTCTTATTCCGGTCCTAGTCCTTATCCACTCATCACTTGTATCAACTAAATTACTTAAATCATCATTGGTCATTATATTCTCCGGCAAGTATCTACCGGTACCTATGATACCTACATGGCTCATCATGATGTCCTCCTATCATCTGCTGCTACTATTTATTACCTGAAGTCATTTAAACCTCTCATGATTAAAGTCAAGAGTGTTTTTAGTTTTATTTATAAATATCCTTCAGATGCTTATTCAATTTGCGAAGTGCTGATAGTAATACTTCTTCCTCGTCTATGCTAAAGTCATTCATAATCTCTTTAACCATGTCCATGTGGAATTTTTCATGAATTCTATAAGCAAGCTTCCCTCTATTTGTTAGGCTGACATTAACTATTCTACGATCAACTTGGCTCCTGGACCGCTCTACATAACCTTTTTTTATTAGCTTATCAATGGCTGTAGTTAGAGTCCCCATCGTAATATCCAGCTTTGAGGCTATCTCAGACATAGTTCTTGAACCGTATAAACCAACTGCCTCAATTGTATGGATTTCTGTTATAGAAAGGTCCTTAAATTCTCCCTTCTTAATCGAATATTCTTCGATATGGGTTACATCATCATAGATTTCGACTAGGATTCTATTGATCTCTAAAAGTTTTTCCTTCACCTAATTCACTCCTAAATTTTATTTATAAATAGTTAAAATATTTTGTATTACAAATAGTTTGACAATCAAAATATAATATATAATATATACTATGTCAAGAAGTTTTTTTGATACAAAAGAATATTAACCTTTAACTGCTCCTGCTACCATACCCTTAATAATCTGTTTACTAAAGGCAAAATAAAATACAACAATGGGTAGCATAGTAAGTAACATTGCAGCCATGATCTTAGTATAGTCTGAGCTAAATTGACCTGTAAACTGAGTCATCGCAAGAGGAACAGTCCATAATCTACGATCCTTCATCAAAACCAAGGCAAAGGAAAATTCATTCCAACAGGAGAATACCTGTACAATCGCAACAGTTGATAAAATCGGTTTACATATAGGCATTATAATTCCAAATAATGTTCTAGAAAAGCTACTTCCATCAATGGCTGCCGCTTCCTCAAGTTCTATAGGAATTCCTTTTACAAACCCTTGGACAAGAAAAATTGCTATAGGAAGGCCAAATGCAACGTAAGGGATAATTAAAGTAAACCATTTATTATTTAAATTTGTATTTAAAAACACCGTGTATATTGGAACCAATAGAGAATGTATAGGGATTAGCAAACCCATTAAGAAAATAAGATTTAGTAATCTATTTCCCCAGAACTTAAGTCTGGACAATATATATCCTACTATAAATCCAAATATAACGATCAATATTACCGAAATCAAGGTTGTTCTAAGGCTATTAATCACTGATTCGAAAATGCGATAATCTTTGTTAGTTATGATTGCTTTATAATTTGAAAAGCTTGGACTTTTTGGAAGCCCCATAATATCAGCATTAAATTCTCTTTTTTCTTTAAGCGAAGAGTAAAACATCCAAACAAGTGGAAATATACAGGACAGGGAAAAAACCATTAAGATCGTATTCATAACTATGTATAAGAGACTATTTTTTATTTTAGAAGCAGGGCTTAAGCCTGATTTCTTCTTATTATTTACCATTACGCCTTCTCTCCCCTCTCCTTTGATAATAATGTAACCAAAAGTTGCCCCCCGCCAATCACAGTAAGGCTTATTACAAAGATACCTAAGGATATAGCACTACCATAGCCCATGTTTTGCTGGCCGAAGGAAACAGTATAACCATAAAGAGCCATAACCATGGAGTCATATCCTGGTCCACCACTTGTCATTACGTAAATATGATCAAAGACCTTCATATTACCGGCAATGCATAAGGTGATACAAACAAGCAAAGTATTCTTAATCAATGGTAGTACTATATGTACAGCCCTTTGAAAACCATTTGCTCCATCAATCTGGGATGATTCTATGATTTCCTTATCAATCGAGCTAGTTGCCGATAGAAGAATTACCATATAATAACCAATGAACTGCCATATTAATGGTATTGAGACTAATAACATGACAAGAGCAGATTCATTTAACCATACCTTTATGATATCCTCTTTACCTATAAGCTTTAGCACCCAGTTAAGAATACCTCTTTTATAGTCATACACCATTGTCCAAATAAATCCGATGGATACCGCTGCAACTGTACTTGGAAAAAAACCAAAGGTTCTATGAATACCCTTTAATTTAACCAAATTTGAACTTAACATCATTACAAATACAAATGCTATGCCAACCTGACCTATAATGCAGGCTATAACTAAATATATATTATGGCTAAAGGATCTCCAAAAAATAGTATCCTTCATTAGAGCCACATAGTTTTCGAGTCCAATAAATGTCTTGTTAGGCCCACCCTTCCATTCAAAAAAGCTAAAGTATCCTGCTGTCATTAGGGGAACAAATACCGAAAAAACATACAACACAACTGGAATAACCAGATATGCAAAAATCACTCTATTTTTGGGTCGAATTGATTGTAACATCCAGATACCTCCTTGCAATGTAAGAAGATTTGATTATGCCTTATCCGAGAATCAAAATCAGATAAGGCATAATCTTAGTAAGCACTATCAAATGTGTCTGTCTACAAGCGCTATTTATTTCTGATAAGCGAGCTTATCCTTCTTAATAATTTTCATCATATGCCTTTTGAGCATTTGCAGCAACATCCTCAGGTGAAATACCATTGTTTAACATAGTTTGAAGATCTGTGTTTAATACATCCCATACTGCACCTGAAATATAGGAGTCATAGATTTCGCAAGGATTATTATCAACATAGGAGAAGTTATAGAAATCCTGTGTGAATTGGTCAAACTTGCTTAAATCAATATTTTCAACCTTTGTCAAACCACCTAAAGCATAGTTTGATGCAACATATTCTGCAAATTGAGGTCCTGTAATTTCATAAGCCAGATCAATTGCTGCAGCTAATTTAGCAGGATCATCAGCAACTTTTGAGCTTATAGCAACTGCATATCCAAGTCCAATATCATGGGTCTTGTAAGAAGCTGTTGCACCCTCAGGCTGAGGTATAACTGCAAACTTGGTTGTGTCATAAAGGTCTGTTCCCTCTAAAGTAGCCTGAATATAGGATACATCCCAGTTACCACCGATAAATGCTGATGCATCTCCAGAGATATAATATTCTCTTGCTTCTTCGTTATTAATAGCATTAAAATCTGGATTGAATAATCCTGAATTAAAGATTTCCTGTGTAAATTTAAGAGCATCAACAAATGGCTGATCTGTAAATTTAGCTCCGCCCTTTTCGATTAAGGAATATGTCCATTCTGGACCAGTAAATCTGTCACCTACTGCAGATAGGAAACAGGAGTTAATCTGCCATTTTCCGCTATTACCAAATGCAACAGTATCCATACCTTTTCCATCAAAAAACTCTTTAGCCTTAAGAACATCATCCCAAGTCTCAGGGAAAGCGTCAAATCCAGCCTCTTTCCAAACAGCTGAATCATACACGACAACTGCGCATGTACCACCTGTTAATGCAGGAAGACCATAGATTTTGCCCTCAGCTGAGAAAGGATAGAATAAAGCATCATCGTACTGACTATTATAAGGGGAGTCATTGATAATATCTGTCATATCAAGAATAAGCCCCTGCTCTGCCCAAGCTTTTGTGTGCATACCTTGAAGTAAGAACACTTCAGGTAAATCACCTGCTCCGGCAAGTGTAGCAATCTGAGTCTTATAGTCATCATTAGCTAAAACTGTCTGAACCAAATTAATATTAGGATTAGCCTTCTCCCAGTTAGCTATTACTGTACGGAAACCGTCAGAACCACCATTACCTTGAGATTCCTCTGAAGTAGAGAAATGCATTATTTCTAAATCTCCTGAATATTCAAGGCTGTCTCCCCCTTTGTCTTCTGTTCCTTCCTTCTTGTCTGTTGCTGCTGGTTTACCATCAGATTTCTTGGCACAACCTACGAATAATGTTGTCATCATTGCTAAAACCAGTAGTACACCTAATAACTTCCTTTTCATTACTTAAACCTCCCTCTTAATATAATTCATTTATTAAATCGTTAATATAGCTAACGTTTTAATCCTTTTAAAGCCGCTTTATCAAATCATCATACATTAACTTTTCCGGAACCATTACTTAGGCTTGTAAAGCGCTCTACTTAATCGTTTTCGATATAATTTATATACAAGCAAATCCTATATATGAATGCATTATTTATGTGTTTTGCCTGATAATGCACTATTTGGTATATTTCTTCACTAATTTTAAGCTATTTTGTCAACATATCGCCTTGTTCCAGCTTTTATTATTAGTTATATTTAATAAATACATCTTAATCGTTTTCGTAAATATTTGCAACCATTATTTTCATATTTATTAATATATTTATCTATTTATATATAAAAATAGCATCTATATCATTCACACAGTTTATTTATGGGAATGATATAGATGCCATTATTTAATCATATCTATATGCCTTTTTTAATTATCTTAGCAAATCCATCTTATTTATTATAATTCATACAATAATTCTCCATAAGAAGGAACCGGCCACAAATCTTTATCAACAATACACTCTAATGCATCGATAGGCCCTCGAAGTTCTGCCATAACAGGCTTTACCTTGTGATAGAAGAACTCTGCTCTTTCACTAAGTATTACCTTTGTATCAGCTTCTTGCACCAAAGCACGAAGCTTTTGTAAAGAAGTCTGAGCCTCATATAAAAGTTTAGAGGACTCCATAAGCAAGCCCTTTTGCACACTTATATTGGCCTCAGGCATGGCTTCCTTTATATTATTAATAGATTTTGCCAGTATATTTGTATACTTAATAACAGCCGGAATATACTGTACGCTAGCCATCATAATCATGGTCTTTGCTTCTATATTGATAGCTTTGGCATATGAATCATGTAGCACATCCTTGCGGGACATCAGCTCTGATTTTGATAAGACCTTATGCCGTTCAAATAATTCTATAGCCTTATCTGTAACCAAGGCTGGAATTGCATCAACCATGGATTTTAGATTGGGAAGGCCTCTTTTTTCAGCTTCCTCCACCCATTCCTTCGAATATCCGTTGCCGTTATAGATTATTCGTATATGATCACTTAAGGTCTTTCTGATCAGCCTAAGAGCTGCAACTTCAAAATTCTTAGCCTTCTCCAGTTCATCAGCCATATCACATAGTACATCAGCCACAATGGTATTTATAACAGTATTGGCTGTTCCTACTGACATAGATGAGCCAACCATTCTAAATTCAAATTTATCACCAGTGAATGCAAAGGGAGATGTGCGATTTCTGTCTGCTCCATCCTTATAAAGTTCAGGAATAGAATGAACCCCTACATTAATTTTAACATAATCATCGCGACCTGTAGCTTCACCGTTTTTAATTACCTGATTTAGTACATCCTCCAGTTGTGAACCTAAAAATATGGAAATTATTGCAGGTGGCGCTTCATCTTCACCAAGTCTATGGTCATTTCCCGGATTTACTGCAGAAACCCTAAGAATATCTCCATAAAGATCCACGGCCTTAATAACCGCTGATAAAAATAGTAGAAATTGAGTATTTTTATGTGGTGTTTTTCCTTGCTTTAACAGATTTACACCGGTATCAGTAATCATGGACCAATTATTGTGCTTACCTGAACCGTTTACCCCTGCAAATGGTTTCTCATGAAGAAGACATGCCAGATTATGACGGTTTGCTACCCTCTTCATACACTCCATAACCAACTGATTATGATCTGTGGCAATATTTGCGGTGGAATAAATCGGCGCTAACTCATGCTGTGCCGGAGCTGTTTCATTATGTTGTGTCTTTGCGGTTACTCCCATTTTCCAGAGTTCCATATTTAATTCCTTCATGAATGATGCCACACGCTCTTTAATACATCCAAAATAATGATCTTCCATCTCCTGGCCCTTAGGAGGCATGGCACCAAAAAGAGTCCTTCCGGAATATATAAGGTCATCTCGTTTTAGATATTTGGTCTTATCCACAAGAAAATATTCCTGCTCTGGTCCGACAGTCGGATTTACATGAGTCACATCAGTATTGCCAAACAGTTTAAGTATACGAACAGCCTGGATACTCAAAGCTTCCATAGATCTTAGAAGAGGCGTCTTCATATCCAAGGCTTCTCCGGTATAGGAGCAAAATGCGGTAGGAATACATAATGTTACGCCCAAAGCATCCTCGCGCAAAAATGCCGGCGAAGTACAATCCCATGCTGTATAGCCTCTGGCTTCAAAGGTAGCACGAAGTCCTCCCGATGGGAATGAAGAAGCATCAGGTTCTCCCTTAATCAATTCCTTCCCTGAAAATTCCATAATAATTTTTCCATCGGATGTAGGGCTTAAGAAGGAATCATGTTTTTCAGCTGTAACCCCTGTCATTGGCTGAAACCAATGTGTATAGTGGGTCGCTCCATGTTCTATAGCCCAATCCTTCATGGCGTTAGCAACTACCTCTGCCACGCCAGGATCAAGATCCTCACCATTTTCAATAGTCTTTTTCAAAGCCATATAGGTTTTCTTTGGTAACTTTTCAATCATTACAGCATCACTAAATACGTCGATACCAAAAATATCAGTTAGTCGCTCTGACATATGCTTTCCTCCCACCTTATATAGATGCATCGATAATCTATTCTAAATACCATTCATCTCTTCCGGTTTCCTCACCGGGTCCATCAGATTCAGGCATATATTTCTTAAAAACAAGTTCCATCATAAAAGAATTAACAAGTACAACTACTGCAGGAGCTATAAATATAAAAGGGAAAAAGAAATATATAATAATAAGAGCCAGCGCATTAACTATAATCATTAGAATAGTAAAATGTAAATGACGCATTGACATAAATACAGCTGCCTTAATTAACTGCTTTATAGTCATATCAAACCTTGAAAGAATAGGGAATACATAGATTGAGAATGAAATCGTTAAAAATGTAATTCCAATAAATACCCCCATCATCACCGAGCCTGACGAACTATCCGGTACTGTTATTCCATATGCATATAATAAATCAAAGCCAAGAATAACAAACACTATTGTCAGTATTATCCCCACGATGCTAGCTCGCTTAAAATTTAGCTTAAATGATTTAAAGAATTCTTTAAATACATAACCTCTTTCTCTGCGAATAACCTTTACGACTGTGTAATACAATGCTGTGCTGGCCGGTCCAATTGTAATAATAGGTAAACATAGGAATATAAATGCAATACTCAAAAATAACATATCACATATTTTGCCCAGTACTGAAAATATCGGATTGTCCATATTAAAAAAATTACTCATAGTTCGTCTCCCTTTTCGTCTTATGCCTTATCATGTATTTTAACACAATATGTATTTATAATAAAGAGTAAATATTTATGC
>SHOH01000050.1:0-2306 GCA_004294845.1 Anaerolineaceae bacterium | reverse complement strand
CTTATCATGTATTTTAACACAATATGTATTTATAATAAAGAGTAAATATTTATGCTCCCTCAACCATATCTAAGCGCAAAAAATAGCCGCCCTGTTCTCTGGTAAAAGTCAGACGGCTATTTTACTCTGAATATTCACCGGAGCGGATAGGTTTCATCCATCCTTCGGCTGTCTTGCTAATTATATTAATAGATTAGAAGCAATCATCTAAAAGCTGGAAGTATGCCTGTGCATGAACGCATGCGGGACAAATATCCGGCGCCTCATCACCTTCATGAACATAACCGCAATTTAGGCATTTCCAGAACACCTTGCCATCCTTCTTAAATACTGTGCCATTCTCTATATTTTCTAAAAGCTTAAGATATCTTTCTTCGTGGTGCTTTTCAACCATGGCAATAAGCAAGAAACGTTCTGCAATATCATCAAAGCCCTCTTCCTTGGCAGTCTTAGCAAATGCAGGATAGTCAACTTCCGCTTCCTCATGCTCGCCATCTGCTGCTGATCTTAAATTAGCCACAGTGTCCCCATAAGCAAAGGGATATGTAGCATTAATCTCTACCGGAGCAGGATTCTCACCATCAAGATACTGCAGAGCAAACTTCATAAATACCTTAGCGTGCTCCTTCTCGTTCTCAGCTGTTTCCATAAATATGTTTTGAATCTGTTTATAGCCCTCTTTACCTGCAACAGATGCAAAATAGGTGTATCTCATCCTAGCTTGCGACTCACCTGCAAATGACTTCATAAGGTTTTCCAAGGTTTTTGTTCCTCTTAAATTCTTCATAGTTGCCTCCTTATTGTATTTATATTTGTCTTATAGAAAATCACTTATTTATCATGGTTTTCCATCCTATATACACTTATTTAACAGGTTTTATTCTGTTATATAATAACATACATTACATAATTAATCCAGAGTTACCTAAATTTGATAAGCGTAGAATACCTACGCAGATACTATATATCAATTTATGATAGCGAATGAATAAATAATCCGCTACGAAGCTTTGGCTCAAACCATGTTGATTTTGGAGGCATAAGCTTTCCTGCATCAGAAACCTCAAATAATTCTGTTATGGATGTAGGATACATGGAGAAGGCGACACTCATATCTGTAGCCACTCTTCTTTCAAGTTCCTTAAGTCCGCGAATTCCTCCGATAAAATCAATCCTTTTATCAACTCTTGGATCTTCAATACCCAAGATAGGATGTAGCAGGTAATTTTGTAATAGTGATACATCCAGTGACTCTACAGGATCTTGAATATTCCTTATGGCTTCTCTCGCCTTTAGGCGGTACCAGGTACCGTCTAAAAACATCCCATAAGAAGCTTTTTCCTTTGGTGTATAAGCTGCCTCCCCTTGCTCTGTTACCTCGAAATTCTCCTTAACTTTCTTAAGGAATTGCTCCTTATTTAATCCGTTTAAATCCATCACTGCCCGATTATAGGCTAGAATCTTAAGCTGATCATGAGGAAATAGCACAGAAAGAAAATAATTAAATTTCTCCTTGCCGCTATAGCCTGGATTTTCTTTTCTTCGTTTTAGTCCCACTTTTACAGCAGATGCGGATCTATGGTGTCCGTCCGCAATATAGATTTCTGAAATCTTTGAAAAGGCATCTTTTAGAGTGCTAATCCTTTCTTTGTCTGAAATCCTCCATACATGATGACCTATTCCATCTACGGAATCAAAATAGTATAGTGGGTTCTCTTTCTTCGTCTCCTCAACTACAGTATTGATTTCCTCCCTAGAGCGATATGCCAGAAAGATTGGTCCTGTCTGTGCATTGCAGACATCCACATGGCTGATTCGATCCAGCTCCTTATCCTCCCTGGTATTTTCATGCTTTTTAATTACATTATTAAGATAATCATCTACTGACGCACAGGCAACGAGGCCGGTCTGTGACCTACCATCCATTACAAGTTCATAGACATAATAGCATTCTTCCTTGTCAACCTCAAAACTGCCCTGCTCTATCATTTCCTGCAAAAGCTCCTTTGCTTTCACATATACCCTGGAATCATAAGTATCAACCTCATCGCTAAAATTAGTCTCGGCACGGTCAATACGCAAGAAGGACAAAGGTTCCTTTTTTATTTCCTCTTTTGCTTCCTCACGATTATATACATCATAGGGCAAAGCTGCAATTCGATGAGCAACTTCTCGGTTTGGTCTGGTACAAATAAATGGGTTTATAACTGCCACTAAATCTTCCTCCTATATGTTTAATTTATTGTCTGAACCATCTTCTTTAGATTACTGCTTAAATCCTGTAGACCCGATACGGCTTTGTTAAT
>SHOH01000049.1 GCA_004294845.1 Anaerolineaceae bacterium | reverse complement strand
AGTTCCTAATCTGCTCATTTAATGATATAATAGAAAATAAATCTTTGGAGGTCTGTTATGATTATAGGAGCATTAGAAGCCGGAGGCACAAAGATGGTATGTGCTATAGGCGATGAGAATGGTAATATTATAGAAAGAACACAATTTCCAACAGAGACTCCGGCTATTACTATGCCGCAATTAATTGCTTTTTATAAAGATAAAGGAGCCCTCGCCCTAGGAATAGGTTGCTTTGGTCCGATTAATCCGGATAAGAATTCTAAAACCTATGGATATATTACAAGCACTCCTAAATTAGCTTGGAGAAATTATAATATAGTAAAGGCCTTCCATGATGCTCTGAAGGTTCCCATCGGATTTGATACTGACGTCAACGGCGCCGCTCTGGGAGAGACGGCTTGGGGAGCTCTTAGTGGTTGTGAGGTGGGAATATATATAACCATTGGAACAGGTGTAGGGGTCGGTGTCTGTATAAATGGAAAACCACTGCATGGGCTTATGCATCCCGAAGGAGGACATATATTTATAAAGCGACTAGAGGGTGATGATTATAAGGGGAATTGTCCTTACCACTTAGATTGCTTTGAAGGACTGGCTGCCGGTCCGGCTATTGAAGGCCGCTTCGGTAAGAAAGCTTATGAACTTCAGAATGTTTCTGAGGTATGGGATATAGAAGCTCATTATATCGCCCAAGCTATATGCAACTACATATTCTGTTATTCTCCTGGCAGGATAGTCCTTGGAGGCGGCGTTATGCATCAAGAGCAGTTATTTCCTATTGTAAGAGCTAAGGTCAAAGAATATCTAAAGGGTTATATTAATGCAAAGGAAATACTTGATAATATCGATAGTTATATAGTCCCACCGAAACTAGGTGATAATGCAGGAATTAAAGGAGCTCTAAAATTGGGTTTCATGGCAATTAATTAGTTTTTATATGATAGGATGCAAGACCTCTTACATAAAAATAAGGCTGCTGTAAGATTATATTGGGGTAAGTCCCGGTACTTACAGCAGCCCTATTAGATTAGTTGTAGATTAGGAGCGTCTATCTTTTTCCCAACCCAGTATCTGTATCGTTTACCATGCTATTATCCATAATGTATCTCATAATATCCTCGAATTGGGTAAAGGCTAAGCCTACATAACTGTCTGCGGCTCCGTAATAGATTGCTATTCTACCTGTCTCTGGATCATGTATAGTGGCACAAGGGAAGCAGACATTTGGTACAAAGCCTCGTTCCTCATACCATTCCTCGGGAGTCAAAAGAATGTTCTTGCAGCGATACTTAACAATCGACGGATTATCAATGTCCAGTATAGCACCTCCAACAGAATATACATATCCGTTACAGGTTAGACATACACCGTGATAGAACATAAGCCATCCTTCACTGGTTTCAATAGGTGCCGCTCCTCCACCGATCTTAAGCCCTTCCCACCAATTGCTACCACGGCTCATCACATGCCTATGCTTACCCCAGTAGGTCATATCCGGGCTTTCACTGATAAAAATATCACCAAATGGCGTATGCCCACTATCCGATGGTCTACTTAGCATCATAAATTTGCCGCCAATTTTTCTGGGAAATAAAACCGCATTTCTATTATAAGGTATAAAGGGACTTTCTAATCTTGTGAAAGTTTTAAAATCAGTTGTCTTTGCAAGACCAATTGAGGCTCCGTAAAAATCCTGACACCAAATTATATAGTAAGTATCCTCTACTTTAACAAGTCTGGGATCATATGCATATAAGGGCATAGACGGATTCCCATCTTCATCAACAAAAGGTATCTTGTTCTCATCGAACTGCCAATGGATTGCATCCTTGCTTCTTCCTAAGTATATATGAGGAACACCATCTGTTTGCTCTCCTCTGAATACTCCGATAAACGCATCTTTATAGGGCATTACCGCGCTATTAAAGATTCTTTGTACACCTTTTATTGGATTCCTGCCAATTATAGGATTCTCCGAATATCTCCATACAGGAGCATCCATGATTCCCTCCGGTCTTTCCTGCCATGGCATATTGGGCACAGGTGGGGCTATCATTTTAAGATTACTCATTTTTTCCTCCTTGAGTGTGAATTTATGTCTTTATATGCTATATAGCAAGTATAATCTAGCTTAATTTAAGCTATTTAAAGTATGCATCTAGGGCATCCTGTACCTGTTGCTTATAAGTCTCTTGGAATTGTGCGGCTGTAACCGTGCCATCTATTAGCCCATTAAAATCATAGTAGAAGCCCAAGTTGTTCCATAACTCAAATACTTCTCTACTCCCAACGTCAAACATAACATCAAAGTTTTCATTTTGTAGAGTTTCATCTTTGCCTGTTACCGCATACCACCAATATAGTGTCTCCTCATCATCACGAATGGAAGCATCTCCATCATACCAATTCCACATATCATAAAGTACATTATAAACCAGCTCAGGATCCTCTACGCCAGCAGGAATAATATAGTATTCGCCTGCTGATACTTTACCGCCATTAGTATTTGCATTTCCTGAAGGTCCGACAGGCCACTGTATGTAGCAGGTATCGAACTCAAGAGTAACACCATTTGATCCGGTATAGTCATAGTCAGCATTCTGTGCTGCAATCCAAGCTGCACTTGGCCAAAAGCCTATATTGCCATCCCTATATTGGAATCTCATTGTATCAGATGCAGAATCAGTAAAGTCATAAGGATAACAAACATTATGAACATTATACATTTCAGAGATCATCCTAAGCACTTCTGCTGTAGGAGCACTGGATAACTCTTCTGTAGTAGTAGATGCTATGCTGGCACCATTACTCATAAGAAGCTGCTCAAAAGTCTCCTGATGGAAGCCACAATAGCCAAACTGGTCCGTAGTTCCGTCTCCGTCTGTGTCCTGTGTTAAGACCTTACAATATTCAATAAACTTATCCCAAGTCCATTCTCCCCTCTTATATAGTTCACGGGGATCCTCCAGATTGTTATCCTGAAGCATCTGAAGATTAAATGCTAAAGGATATGTGGCTTCTACTGTACTGGCTGCTTCTACTCTCTTTAGAAGATGAGCCTTGCCGTCTCCCAGATCAAGATAGGTTATGTTGCTTTGATCTGTAAATAAATCAGAATCAGCAGGAAGGACTGTCTTTAAGTCAGTTGCAAGTCCATTAAGTGCTGCGGGAATACCAAAGCTTAGCTCTACCAGATAGATATCACAATCCGGTGCTCCTGCAAGTATGGATGTATTAATGGATTCCATAGTACCTGCATAAGTTAGGTTCTGCCAATAGAATTCCACATTATATTTTTCTTCTATAGCCTTTACATTATCGAACTTTAGTTGTGCAGCTAGGGTTCCTGAATAGGTAGGATCGTCCTCTACCGATGAATGTGAGCTGTCATAATACTGTACCCACCAGGTTCCTATGGTTAATTTTCTTTTCTCACCACTTTTGGGAGTAGGCACTTTTGTATCTGTATCATTTTTTACATCATCTTTCTTACTATCTTCTTTATTGTCTACAACCGTCTTTCCGCCTGTATCTGTTTCCTTTTCAGGGTCAGATTTATTACATGCTGTGACTGCTAAAATAAGTGAGCATACAAGCAGAAGTGAAATTATTTTCTTATAAACCTTCATATCCATTTACCTCCTTATTATTTGACTCGGTTTAGTCTACAGGATAGCCAATGGTAAATTTATAAACCTCCCAAGGCATATCACTTTCACATTGCAGCTGACTTAAGGTTGTTACAAAATCATCTGTTTTACAGTATTCTACCAGCTGATCATAGGTTATCTGTGCTCGTTTGCCGTTATCGGCAGCAACTCCCTGGTCTGCTACTCTCTGCCAGCTATAAGGTGCTCCGTCCTTAAAAGACTGCATAACTACCCACATCATACCATCTGAAGCATAATCAATTGTATAGATGCAACCGGGCTGTATCAGAGCAGGATCAAATGTTCCGCCATCGGATAAGGACTGAACACCGGTACCCTGTGACCATGCATCTCCTTTATCTCCTGCAAATTCGGGAATTTCAACCTCATTCGCCACAGGTACAAGGCCTGCAGGATAGCCGATGCTGACCCTATATACCTCCCAAGGCATATCACTTTCACATTGCAGCTTACTTAAGTAGGTTACAAAGTCATCCGTACCCAAATACTGCACCAACTGGTCATATGTAATTTGACAGGTAGATCCGTCTGTGAGTGAATTGCCCTGGTCTGCTATTCTTTGCCAGCTAAAAGGAGATCCTTCTACACCAGAGACTGCCACTAACCACATATTACCGTCCGATTTATATTCTATGTTAATTATGCATCCTGGTTGAATTAAAGCAGGATCAAAAGGCCCACCGTCTGATAATGTCTGTATTCCTGTTCCTTGTGCCCAAGCATCTCCGCTGTCATCAGTCCAAATATCAACCTCATTCTTAAGCTCTACAATACCGGATCTTTGACCTATGGTTACGCTGGATACGCTCCATTCCATATCACTTTCACATTGCAGCATACTTAAATATGTCACAAAATCATCTGTATTACAGTATTTAACCAATTGATTATATGTTATCTGCGCTATAGTGTTACTTGGGTTCTTTATAGACGCTCCCTGATCAGCAACTCTCTGCCATCCGAATGGTGCTCCGTCCTCCCAGGACTGCAATACCAGCCACATATCTCCTTCTGACTGGAAATAGATAGTGATTACAGAATCCTCAGTAATAAGAGCTGGGTCTAGGGTCCCGCCCTGTGCTAGAGTGTTTACACCTGTTCCCTGTCCCCAAGCTGCTCCACTATCGCCTGACCATACTTCTACTTCATTTTTTACAGCAATGAGATTTACTCTGTCAACATCGGAGAATCCCGGAGGCTCTGCGAATGCTACGGTACTGTCAGCCTTAATAACATTATCAGATCCATCCAATAGGCGAATATTATCAATATAGAAGCTTGCATTACCTGCTCCCTCTGTAGCACCGTTGTCCGTATCAAGTGTGAGTATAATCATGTTCTGATATCCGGCAATAAATTCTTCTCCTTCATCAAGTATAGCTCTTGCAGCATTAGGATTCTTTGTAGCCAAATATACTGACCAAGGATCATTAGATTCTGTTCTCTTCTCCCCACTGTAAGCTATAATTTTACCTGAAGTTGCATAGAAAGTTCCGTCTGGATGCTCGGTACCGATATCCATGGTAATACTTTTTACATCCGCGATTTTGTCTCCTGCAAGGCTTGATATGTCGATTGCAAGATAAGGAACCTTTCCTGCCATATTAGTTACCCTTAAAGCTTTACTTCCATTAAAATCCGCGATGGAAAATTCCGATGGGTCTGCATTGGCAGGGGCTGTATATAGGGCTACAAAGCCATATAAGCCGTCTTCAAAGTCAATACTTGCTTCCTTTACCTCTACAAGAGGCTCCGGATCTTTTTTCTCCTCTTCTTTTTTCACTTCATCCTTCTTCTCATCTTGTTTTGTGTCTTTGTCGGTTACCCCCGTAGGACTGTCTGTCTCTTTGGTCTCATCGGCTTTTTTACATCCTACCAAGGACAGAACCATTATTGCGCAGAGTAATAGCGCAAATAGTTTTTTTGCCTTCAATTTTTACTCCTCCTTCTTTATTATAATAAAGACTTATTAAAGGTTTGGGCTGAAACGTTTTATCCCACAATACCACTACGCTCCACTCCCTCTATAAAGTACTTCTGAAGCGCTATATAGATTATAACAATCGGTAGCATGACCAAGACTATACCGGCGTCCAAATATAGCTCCTGAATGGATGTATCCAGGATTCTGTCTACATTTGCTATGGTTGCCTGTAGAGTTGAAATCTTTTTACTGATTACTATATTTTCGCTAATCAGAAATAACTTCGCATAAAATGTATCATTGTATTGCCATACCATAGAGAATACTGCTACGGTTATGACAGCAGGTATGGCATTTACCAGCATAATTCTAAAGTATGTATACCAGGTACCCGCTCCGTCCACTAAGGCGGCTTCCTCAATTTCCTTTGGAAGTCCCCTAAAAAATTGGTTAAATATATAGATGTAAAGACCTGACCGAACCCCGCATCCAAATATAGTCATAATATACATTGGTATAGGTGAGGACATAAGCACCAATGGTGTTCCTGCAATTAATGTGGCAAGACCCAAAGGATCAAAATTTTTAAATGTCATATAAATTGGTAACATAATGGTATGATCCGGTATGACAATCATCACAACAACACAGGCAAACAATAGCTTTTTAAAGGGAAAGTGAAACCTTGCAAATCCGTAACCTACCATAGAACATACAAACACTTGAATAAGCATTAAAGAACCTGAATACAAAAGATCTCTGCCCATGGTAGGAAGATAATCCATCCTCGCCCAAGCTACTTTATACTTCTCCAAGGTAGGGCTGGTTGGAATCATATATACCATTGGATTATACTTATCCGCATCTGACATAAAGGAATTTACAATCATCCCTATTACAGGAGCAAGGATAACATAACAGATTCCCAGAATTACTATGAAGCTAAATATTTTTATCAATAATTGCTTCAATCCGGATTTCATACCCTTGGTATTATTAACAAACTTAGGACTAGAGGATATGGTCTTTATTCTATTCTTTATGCTCATGTTATTGCCTGTATCCATCTTCTACCCGTTTCCTTTCTTCTTTGTATATAAGGGGTTTTTGCTTAATTGTAATAAAAGGTTCTTTTTTGTATGAAGCCGACGATTAGGACTAAAATCAGACAGGTGATGGCTGTGCTAATCAAGCTAAATACCGAGCTAAGACCATAATTAAAATCTGTAAATGCAGTATCATATGCCAAGGTTACCACCTGACTTTCGGCGAAATTATCAATTACCGTATATACCACATTGGTAATAATATGGGGCATGACTATGGGAAATGTTACCTTCCAGAAGGTTTCATAGGCGGTTGCTCCCTCTATCTTTGCTACCTCATACATTGAGCCTGGTATTGACTGTAATGCTGCAAGGAAAATTACGATCTGTACACCGGATGCCGTGATAATATTGTTAATACGGCCTACGGCAGCTACTATATAGTCCAATACCCTATCAGGCATGGCGAGCTGTTTAAATAAACCTATATAATAATTAATATCAACACCAGTGGATGTTGTTTCTGCGGCCATTTGGCTGCTTCCTGCAGATATTCCTCCTGCCATCATCTGCTGACTTAATTCCAATGCTGTTGATATAGCACTGCTGTTAAGTATAACCGGTAAAAAGAAAATCACGCGAATCAGGGTTCTTCCCTTAAACTGTCTGTTTAGTAAAATAGCCATAAAGAGACTAAAGAATATGATAAGGGGTATATCAAGGATCATATTGCCAACCGAAGTAGTTAATATCTGTTTGAAGGTTCCATGCTCACGAAAGGCATATATAAAGTTATCTAAACCCACAAACTCAAGCTCATAGCCTCCTACAGCTCCTACGGTAAGCTCTGAAAATGAAAACTCTGTAGTAAGAATTATACTTCTGACATAAAAGATGATAAAACCAATCAACCAAGGAAGGATGAATAGGTACCCATTTATCATTCTTTTTTGTGTAAGAGTTAGCTTTCTTTTCCTCATCATAAAATCTCCATTCTAACTAATTAATTACATAACTCTTTGCCGGTATATTCACACCGTCTATATTTACGTCCTCTGTCAGATAATTAATATAGAATATAATACCGTTACTATAGGTTACCTTCCTTACTCCTTTTTGAAGAATATCATAGTAGGTCATGGTCTCACCGGATACTCTTTTAAGTGCCTCATTCACGTCATTATACATATCCACGGCTTCATTCTTCCAAAGATCATATCTAGTTGAATAGTATTTATGAAGACCCGTATACTTCATCTCATTAGCACTTTCTGTGGTAAACATATAGTGGGGTGATGCTCCATACTCAATTAACTTTAATGTAAGGTCTTCGCGGTCCATATCATCATAAAAGTTTATTATCCCTCCGGAATAATCTATGCTTCCATGGATAATCATCTGATATAAAGGAATGCTTTCATCTATAATAAAGAAACTGTTATCAGACATAGGAGCATTAATAATATCCGATGCATACTTTAAGCTGTATCCATTTCCTCCGCTTATCATAAGCTTCTTTCCTGTCTCATCTAATCTGTCAAACTGCGCCAGCACAACATCCAGGGCTTCTTCCCTATTAATAATATTGGTTCTCTTATGATCGGAATGAAGAACATCACCAAGATCTCGTAAAGAAATACCCATAATATCAAGCTTGTTTATACCTTTGATAAATCCGCCCACATATCTTGGTAAGAACTTAGGTGATACCAGGTAATACCCGGTTTCGGGATAGCCCAGTGTTGACATTTTTATAAGGCTTGTTGGATTAACATTGGCAAAATAAGCATAGTATCCCGCTCCAAAATACCTTGAGGTTTCATAGTACTGGCTGTAACGCTTACTTATATATGATACCTTCTGAAGAGAGGTGTCTCCGTAGAAGGAGCCTCCCTTATCTTCTACTCTTTTGCTGAGCTCTTCCAATCCTGATCTGCCACCCAGCTTTCTGATAACCTTAACCTTATCTGTTACATCATGATAATATCCGCCGTTAAACCAGCCCTGATAATTCATGACCTGATTCCTAATTCCCCCCGAATGTAAATCATCTGATATATAAGCTGCCTCTTCAAAGCTAGTTACTGGGTTTACAGATAAATACTGTGTTCCAAGGATAAATGATGTTTCTTTAACTCCGCCTATAATATCATAATAGAAGGGAATATCTTCATTACCGTCCTTTAAGGTAAGCACTCCCGCGCCTAGCAGACGCTGTCTATAATAATTGGCCATTCCACTATAGCCAGAATGTTCCTTTGTAAGTAAGGTATATTTCACACTGAGGTTACAATCATAAATATCATCAACTATAATAGGCATATCAGCAGAATTTCCTGTACTTCCAAATATTGAGAGAATATCATAAATTCTTAACATAAAGGATGTATAGGCATAGTTATATGTAGAGTATTTTCCCCCAACGCCGGCGGTGATCGTTGCCAGTGTTGCTCCGTCCTCAATGGTTGCAAGGACTGATGAATCCTCCTTACATATTCCGAACAGTTCTAGTCTTGCTCTTTCTGTATATTCCATTTGAGTCATTCCGTCAGCTATTGGATCTATGTTATAAATATATTGGGAATAATCAGCAGCATTTATTTTACCGTTATTAAAATTAATTATTGAGCCAGAACCATTAGGAACAACCATATATCCCTTATCATCCTGACCTGTGGCACCCATATACCTAAGCAGCTGTATGCGATATATTTTAGCCCCACCATACTCCTCAATTTGACCGGTAGGTATGGATACGAGTAAGCCATCATCTTCGAGCCTGTATTCCAGCGGTATAACGAATGATACCGCTTCTACCTTCTCAACTCCCGCAAGCTCCATCTGCTCGTAATAATCATCCTCGCTAAATCCGATTTCTTCGAGGAAGCCTTGTATCCTTTGGATAGTTTTCTTATTCTTTTGTGCAACTCCATTTAACTCTAAAAGTCCCGGAAAACCACTACTATCTATGTAATAGCGACGAATTGTGGCTGCGTCTGTCTCGCCTAGTTTAGACTGCACCTCCTCCATCTTTTCAGGAGAGAAATAGATGGGAACAATACCCGTGGTGGTAGTTCCATGATCTCCTACATCATAGATGTACCGGATTCCATTATTGATGCTTTCAGCCTTTACCTGACCTCTTTCCACCGACATACTATAGGAATCATATACTCCTGCTGCCCTACTCTTATTAAAGTAATTAATTATGAATTGGGATTTTAAGTATCGTTTATTAGTCTCATTGGCAATAGGATCCTCATCGGCATTAAGAGGATTTGAATAGACAATGTTCTGATTTCTTTTGTCATAGACAGCTACTATAGCAGTCTCTGTATCGGTATATAATTGTAAATAATCATTTTCGGCTACAAGCTCAAAGCCCGAAACCTTGGGATTTGTATCTGATATGGTGGCAAACTCTCTGCCCTCTTCGTATTCATAGGAGGACAGATAATTCTTATAATCATCATAGGATAAGAAACGGATATAGTAATAAAGCAGCCAAATTAATACACCTAAAGCCGCTAAACCAAGCACATAGATCCCAAGCTTACCACCTATAAGTTTTCTTCTCTTTTTATGAATTTTATTCTCTGCCCTTATCATGCTTTCTCCCATTCTCGACTCTCATCACACTCTGAATACAATCTCTATATATATGCTATAAAAGAAGCCATAAATCTTATTAATCAGATCTACAAGCAGCAGACCTATAAAAATAATAATAAATGCTGCAACCAATGTAAGGAATAAAGTTACCAGTGTTTTTGCCAAGGAATAATTATGTACCTGCATAATACCTAAAAGCATCATTATAATCCCGTAAGAAATCCCCATCACTAAAATTAGAAAATAGAAGGCTTCTTCCCCGTCAGCTATAAACAAGCTGATTATTGTAGCTAGGTTAATGGATATAATAAATGGTACCATGGCATAGCCTATAGCTATGGCTATGTCCTTTAGTCTCCCTTCCCCCTGCATCAGACAAGTAACCGACCAATTACTGATACAAATCAGCGCAAACAGCATCAGAACTCCACCAAGCTCTGTGAGACTATCTACTGTACGAGGATCAATTTCATTTACCACAAAGCTGGCTGATATACGGTTAAGGGAAAAGCTTAACGAAAACAAGACTACCAAAACAAGAGCAATTAGTACGCTTCCCTTATCTGTATGGCGAATCCAATAATAGCCGTCCACGGGATGAGAAACTGTATAGAAGACATATTTTAACTTTTCCACGGAAAAATATTTATTCATTTAGCAGCCCCTCCTCCTTTTCTAGTCCTTTCTTTTTCCGGTAGATGCCTTTTGCGACTACTATAATTATTACCAGTATGACAGCACCGGTTAAGAGGAAGCTCATATTTTCTTTAAGAACTTCATTCCTATATCTTCGAAATGCAATGGAATAAAACTCACTGCTCATACCCTTCTTTAAATAATCCATGGCATTTACATAGTCACCTGATGTAAGGTATGCCTTTCCTATCCCCACATATGCAAGCTCGTTGTTCTCGTCAAGATTAAGCACCTTTTTCCACAGCTCTACAGCCTTGGTCTCATCTCCGTCATGTCTAAGACCCACGGCATTATTAATAAGACTGCCATACTGCGTCTCTGAAAATGTCAATATTTCTGCCCGATATGCATCCAATACAATAATTGTGTTTCCTATATTCTCGATAGCTACGGGAGTGACGAAGGTTCCTGCTTGGGTACCAAGCCCTCCGAATATATATAAAAGATTTCCTTCATGGTCGTAAGTAAAGATTCTCCCCCGCTTCCTGTCAAGAAGTGAATACATTCCCTTCTGACGATACACCAGGTCGGTAATTTGAGATGCTCCAGAATATTTACCAAATCCGGCTGACCATAGATCTCCTCCCAGATTCTCATTCTTTCCCTTTTTAATTACATCCTGCCCTCTAGGATTTAATCTTCTTATGGCCTGCTCGCCTGCTTCATCTATATTGGAAGCATATACAAAGCCGTCATCATCAATATCAATACCGGTAAATTCAGTGGGAATAAAAAGTCTCTGATTCGATCGTTCTTCCTTAGTGGCAATTCTTTTCCAGAACTTTTCCCAAAGAGATATTTCCACCTCAATGGTTCCTATAAAACCTATGAACTGACCGTTATTTTCAAATACCATGATACCTTCAAACATGTTCTGAGCTATACAATATATCCTGTCAGCATAATCAACCGATACCTTTAGGGGAGAAAATACATAACTATCCTCTAGTACCTCAGATGTGGGGTTCTTTATAATTTTCACCAGATTGTTATCTTCATCCAAAACCACAATTCTATTGTTAAATGTATCTGCTATATATAGCTCATTCTTTTTAGAAACGCAGACTCCGTAAGGCGATGAGAAGGTACCTACTTCACCATTATAATCAAAATCCTTTATTACTTTAATTACCTTTGTCATATCTTTATTAAGGATAATAATCCTATGATTTCCCGTATCCGCTAATACAACATCACCTGAAGGTGTTTTACATATATCCTGTGGATTTGAAAGTACACCTAAAGATTCACCTTCATATATTAACTGAGTCCCTGATATGGATCCTGAAGGAATATAGGCTGCAGGAGTATATACGATATCTTCATAAAAATTATAATTATAGGTGTCATAGGGCAGTTCATTTGCCAGGGCAACACTGCCATGGTCTAATATATTTATAAAGGCCATGATAATCAGCAATACCTTGCACCTTATCCTCTTTGATAAACCCATGTAAATAACACCTCTCATTCTTTCATACCGGAAGTCGTCATAGTCTCTAAGATATTACTTTGTGCAATTAAGAAAAATGTTATGGGAACTGCTGCAATAACGAATGTAACAGCCGCTCCTGCTCCCGCTCTTACCGCTCCTCCTTGTACAATCTGCTGTAAAGCAAATTGAAGGGGCTTTAATTCCTCGTCTCGAAGGAAGGTTCCTCCGGTATTACCCCACATATGTTGAAATTGGAAGATAGCCAGAGTTAACCAAGCAGGCTTTACATTGGGCATAACGATGGTCCAAAACACCCGAAATTCTCCTGCTCCATCTATCTTTGCAGATTCCATTAGGGAATCAGGCAGCTGTTCCATAAACTGCTTCATTAAGTAGAGGCCCATACCAAAGGACCAGGCAGGTAAAATAAGTGCAAGATAATTATTATTAATATTTAACCAGGATATAATAAGATATTGGGGTATCTGTGTAACAGTCCAAGAGAACATCATGGATAATATAACCATACTAAATAATATATTTCTTCCGGGGAATCTATGCTTAGCTATGGGATAAGCAGCTAGGGATGCGACAAGTACGTGCCCGATCATACCTCCCATGGTAATAATAAGAGTGTTAATAATATACCTGGAAAAGGGAACCCAAGAATCACTCATAAGCACAAAGAGATCCGTGAAGTTTTCCATAGTAGGATTTCTAACAAAAATCTTTGGTGGATACTGAAACAATTCATCCAAGGGCTTAAGTGTATTATTTATAATCATGACAAGTGGAAGAGCCATGAATATACCGCAGATGAACATTAATCCAAACAAAAGACCATTGCCCGCCTTTGAGCGGTTTAGCTTACTCTGCTTAGCTCTCTGCCAAAAAGGTACCCATTTGCGGTCGGAATAATCTACAATAACTTTTTTCTTCATCATTCGCCAACCCTCCTAAGCATCCTTTGCACCAGCTTATTAGTACCTACCATAAGGAGGAATAAGATAGTAGCAATGGCAGATGCATAACCCATCTCAAACCTGGTTGAACCATAATCCAGAAGATGGGTAACTACAGTAGCTCCGGCATAATTAACCGACGGATTGCCTGCTAGGTATATAGAAATGTCTGCAACAGCAAAGGACTGTGTGATCTGCATAACAGCACCAAACATCAGCTGGGGCTTCATAGCTGGAAGGGTTACAAACCACAGCTCCTGCCAACGATTTTTTACCCCGTCTATGGCAGCCGCCTCATAAAGGCTGTTATCTATAGTCTGAAGTCCGGCTATAAATGCTAAGAATCCTGTACCAAGACTTAACCACAGCTGTACCACTATAAGTACCGGAAGAATATATTTTTCCGTCTTCATCCATAAAATAGCCTCATTAATAAACTCATATCTAAGTAAAAGTCCATTGAGATAACCGTAGCGATCACCTGTTAAAATCAGATTCCAAACCACATAAGCATTGCCGCTTATAGAGGGAGCATAAAAAATCAAGGTTAAGAATGCTCTGAGTTTTCCTTTAAATTCATTAATAATCCATGCAAATAACAAACATAGTATATAGCTTATGGGTCCTGTTATAACTGCAAAGAGTAAGGTGTTTTTTAAAGATACCAGAAATATGTCATCCTCTAAAAGAAGCTTGATATAATTCTTCCAGCCAACAAATTCAGGCATTTCAAGCACATTAAAATCTGTAAAACTTAATATTATTGACATCAAAACAGGCAGTATCGTAAAGAAAAAGAAGAGGATAAAATACGGTGCCACCATTACATATGATATTCGGTTTTTATGTATTTGATATCTGAGGGTGCCCTGCCTCTCTGCAATGATTATGGCGTCTTCAGATACTTTCTTTCTCTTAGTTGCCATCATTATCCTCCCGCTTGCTTGGTCCGCCTCTTGTCTCTAATCCCAGCTCATGCAGCTTATGAGCGATTTCAGCATTTATATATATTACCTTCTCCATTAACTCTTCTCTTGGTGTAGCAGTATCAGTATCTGTGGTGACAGTATAGAATGCATTGTTAACATTACGCCATGAATAATACCCTCCGGGAACCTGAGGAATACCTTTAACCTGCGCAAATTGAGCCATCAGTGCATTAAAATCCTCCACAGGCCATGCCAGTTTATTCAAAGCCTCCAGATTGGCTGTTGCCACTCTTGCGCTGGAGCCCATCAAGCTTTCCATTTCACGGCCAAACATGGTCTGAGTATTAGCTGAGGTCCACCATTTTAAGAACTCCCAGCTTTCATCCGGATACTCGGTATCAGCCATTATAAGATCAGCAAGTCCGATGCTTCCGGTGGTATGATTTATACTTCCATCCTCCTGCTCTATTCCGGGAACTACAGTAAAGTCCCAGAGCCCTTGAATATCCGGTGCAGATACTTGAAGATTGTTATAGAAGGTATAATCAGCGATTATTAATGGACACTCACCGGTTCTGAACCGCTCCTCTACGCTGGTTTCCTTATCCATCTTATAATCCGTATAGAGTTCACAATATTCCTTAAAGGTATTTATTGCAATTTCAGAATCCAGTGCCGAGGCTGTACCATCCTCCTTATAATAGGAACCTCCCATTTGGTATAAGAGCATGGCAAATATCTGCTCACCGGGCATCATACCAAAATCCATCTGGTTCTTAGATAGCACTGTCATGGCAACCTTAACCTCATCCCAGGTCCTGGGTAGCTCCAGTCCTATCTCCTTAAGAATATCCATTCTATAAAACATCATGAGGAAGGTCTGCGTATCAGGCAGTGCATATACAGCATCCTTATAGGTAAAGGGAACCATGGCACTTTCAGAGAATCTTGCGGCCACTTCAGGGTAATCCTTAAATTTAGTTAAATCCAAGACCGCATTACGAATTCCATAGTTTACAGGAGTGTCATTAGCAGAGCTAATCATGTTGGCAGCTACCTGTGCACTGGCAACCTGTGTTGGCCCTACCTGTATAGCCACATCCGGTCCCTCACCTGCAAGGGTTGCCCTAAGTAAGGTGCTCATATCCACCAGCTGTACATTCACATTGATATCATAATTACCTGTAAAGGTGTCATCTATTAAGGATTTGATGACATTTGCCTGATCCCTTCCCGTTCCGATCCAAAGAGTCAAAGTGACATTCTCAGAATCCTCATCTGCGATATTACCTATCATGTTATAGTCTATAAGGAAAGAATAAATTAATCTTTCGAATTCATAACTAAGCCTTGCCCAGAAGGAAGTGTTATCATACTCCACCTTAACATCAGGAGAATATATATTAATTCTGTCAAGGGCTAAGGGCTGCTGTATAACCTGTGTAATCCAATTGCCGCAGGCACGTACATTAATCTTATAAGAGGTTATTACCTTAATAAAATCCTCCTGATCCTCTATCAGCTGAGTAAGCTGATCACGCATGGTACGAAGTACCGTTTCCTTGTCGGAATTCTTTCCGGCAACCTCTCTGAGTCTTGTAATGGCATCTGCAATCTGATCCCTTACATCTATTAGTTCTGCCTCTAGGCCTGGCAGGGTTGATTCAATCTGATAGTCCCTGTATTTGTCCGGGGCAACCCCTGTGATACGAATAACCTTACGATATATATCATTTAATTTGGTAACAGCATCCTGTACCTCGCTGACAATGTCGGAGAATTCCCCTAGAACGACCTCCATACGGATAGTGTGGGAGCCCTTTTCTAAATAGAAGTAGTAAGGATCACCCTCCTTATCTGAGAGCACTATATTCCTCCAGCGGGAATTATAGCTGAACTCATAATCTGACATTTCCTCGAAGGGCACAATCCCGTCTATGGTTATCTTCCTAGAGACATTGATACCTCTTAGATAGCTTTGCTTTGCATGCATGGAAATGTTATAATATCCGGTTTCGGACACGTCAAAAGTCCACTGAATCCACTGCCCGGCATTTCGCCAGGAGTTGTCTCCAATGGTATTATTTAGAAGCGTCTTTGGACTTGACGGATATACGGACGGCGAGGACTGATCCTGCCTTGGATATAGCATCTGGGAGGATGTTAAGGAAGCATTCTCAGCTTCTATCCTAATATATTGTCCCGAAGACTCATTAATTCCCGCACTGTCCCACATGTTTTTTATAGATTTATAATCTAGAACACTCTCAGCATTTTTTAAGGTCAGGCTATGTATAAGCATAGGCTCTCTTAAGGAAAGCATTGAAATGGTGTGCTTTCCCTTAGCCAGATATATAGATAAGGGATTTGATATATATCCTTCACTATCATAGCAATATGAAGATATCCACTGTGGCACCTCAATACTACTTGGCTTTAGATCATTACCCTGATTATCCTTCCTCCAATCAATTAACTCAATATCCTTATCATCTATATAGGTTTCATCTATCTCTGACTTCCATATACGGTAGAACTCTATTAAAGCCATCTCGTTATAAGGAAGCTTACCGTCCACAAAAAAGCTTCTCTGTATATCAGAGCTTTTTCCTTCCACAGGATAGTATGTTAAGAATGGGTAGTAAAATCCACTCTCTTTAACCTCTACATCAAACTCTATAAGCGCATTATCCTCTGTAAGTACAGAGCTTCCTAAGGACCCATCATAATCCATAAAGATTTCAGGGTTGACTTCTATGCCGTCCTCTTCATATCTAACAAAATCCGAAGCAGGAACGATAATATTCGTATCAGGATATATTTGCTCATGAGATGATATATATTCATTATAGGAAATAATAGAATCATCAATAGAATAGGTTCTAACAGTCTCTTCAAACACCTCTTGAGATACATCGGTAGCCGCCCGTGTATAAGAGGTATTGATCTGCAAAGTTATACCTACCATAGATACTATCAGAATATAGGCTAATATTCTTTTCAGATAACCTTTTAGAAGCATGCTGTAACCCCCTTAAGCATTGCTTGTGTCTAAGTTAACACTACTCCCCTATAGGATATGTAGTAATATTCGGTAAGTCCTCCAAGTTCAGAACATTTTCATGTGAATAGACCTTTATTAGCATATCTGCCTCTGTATATTGCTCGCTCAGTGTATGAATCCCGATGTCCTTAGCTACAAATTCACCGCCCCAGGTGCACCAGCTTCCCCACATGGCACCGTCCCGTATGGCCAAATCCGGATCAAATAAGCAACCATTCTCAGTCAGATATGTTAGCTTAGCAGAACTTGTATAGTCCAGTGCTTTCAGATAACGGGCAACCTGTGATGTATATACCCGTTCTCCGGGATAGATATCTTCTCCGATAATATCTACATATTCATCACCCGGATACCAATCCTTATCCTGCCCATTCCATACCCAGATAAGGTTGTTAAGCTGATATTCATTCGTAAGTCTTTCATATAATAATTTATAAAGCTCTATGTATGCTTCGGGTCCCGATGCTCCCCACCAGAACCATCCGCCGCTTGCCTCATGTAAAGGTCTCCAAAGTATTGGCACTTCTGCCTCCTGCAGCTTTAGGAGCTCTTTGGCAATTGCGTCTATATCTTTCATAAGAAGGTCATAACCTTCTTTGTCCTGTCCGTCCATAATCCTTTTAAGATTGATATTGGTAGCCTCTGTGTAAAACCCTCGGTACCATTCCTTAGTAAGATATTTGCTTGGAGCATTCCAGTGCCAGCAAAATGTTACTATTCCCCCTTCTTTCCAGAAATTAATGGCCAGCTCTGTCTGACTTCCCTTACTTCCCATCTCAACTCTGGAAGGAGTATATTCTATAAAATCCAGTCCTAATATGGCTGGTGTCTTTCCTGTTGTTTTATTTATTACAACAAATTCTTTACCGTATCTACCCGTGTCACAATATTGTCCTGAAAGAAAATACTCATCATATATATCACATAGATAGCTCATCAGCCGCTTGGCATTCTCGCTTGCATTCTTATTCGCAAGAATTGGTTTGATTTTATATTTGTCTGGATTAATCTGTCTGGATGTATAGACCTCAACTCTATCAAGCATAATCCATCCCCAATATTTCTTAACTGTAACCTCATGTTCTCCTACTGTTAAATATACGCGCTCCAATACGACATCCGAGAACTCTTTATTATCTGTAGATATAACTCCGAGATTCTCTCCATCAACATAAATATAGTTTTCTTTATATCCGCCTATTGAGGCTGAAATAAAATTCATATCATACATACCGTCTTGCTTGACAGATACTTTTACGGTACATGTATCCTCATCAGCTTCAAAGCCCTTAACATAACCGGATCCTTGATATCCGCTAGCTCCGGATTCTATCATGACATTACCGGTAAATATTCCATCCTCAGCTTCAACTGTATATATGAGCTCCTGATCATTATCAAGATATACCGGAATAAGCTTTGGCTTGATTTCATCATCATTATGATCCCGGTCGACCTTATTCTCACTTATATTATTATCATTGATATTATTATCAATGTTATCGTCTGGATCTTCATGAGATTTCTCATCACTAACTACACCCTTATTCGATATATCAGAATTGTTATCATTCTTATAATCGCACCCTATCAAATATGTAGCTATCAATAATGACCATATTAAGAGCTGAATTCTTCTTGGTTTCATTCTTCCTCCAATAGGTAAGTAGATTATTTGAATTTATCATAATTTTTTTGTTACTAGGTTGCATTTTGCAATAATTTTGCACATTTATGCACCATTCATTAGGCATTTTCGGTGTGTTATGCATAAATTATAGCACACTAATGTAAAATAGTCATCCCTTTTATTATATATTTTTACAAATTTTATTAACTCATTTTCCATCCACACTTTAAGACTTCCAAACTAAAAGGCATCCCTATTCCCATACCACCTGCTAGAAGTGAAATATGTGAATAATGATGCCTTATAATAAATTATCAACGGTCCCTTATATCTGATAAATCAATTCTCTGATAAATGGCTACAATCTCATATAACCATAACCATTTACTATTGCGTCCAGCTTCTGGCCTGCCTTGCAGAGCGGACATTCATTGATATTATGACTTTGATAATCCGGTAGATCCTTTTTTCTAAATATAGAATTAATTTTCATATCCTCTACTTCATTTACGGCTGAAAAGATTGCGCTAATTCCATTTACCTCGCCACCATAGTATTTAATGCACTCCAAGCTTCTTCTTATAGTGTCGCCTGTGGTTACCGAGGCAACTAATAGAAGAATCTTCTTATTAAATATAGCCCCTTGATTGCAGTCTCTGAATATCATCTGACCATTGGTGTTATATTCGGGAGAAACTATATACATGGTCTTATGAGCATTCATTGAGCGTATACCCGCAGCAGTCAATTCCTGAGCCAGGAAGCCCCCGATAACTTCACAATTGTCCAAACAGACTATAGTGTCAATTACCACATTGTTCACGTATTGCATGGACATGACACGGGCTACCTCGGAAGCCTCACTTAATCGTGATTTAGTCGTGGTTAAGTCAATATAAAGATTAATATGAGAATGTGATGTAGCAAAATGTCCCGGTATCACCTTTAATGAAACCTTCTTGCTTGCAGGTGCGTGAATTTTAATTGATCTTCCTTCCATAATATGACCTCCTTCTTAATTATAAGATAATTTCAGTAACTGAATTGAAATATAATTGTTCAGAGTAATCATCATTGAACCTCTCATGACTAAAGTCACCAGTGTTCTTCTTGTGTTCATAAATAATTATTTTCTTCTTGGTAAGGGTGTCAAAGATTAGAATGTATATCATATGCCCACTATATATTACTGAAATCAATAGGCATGGCTTTTTTATGAAATGTTAAGTATGTATTATAAGAAGTTA
>SHOH01000048.1:6471-20288 GCA_004294845.1 Anaerolineaceae bacterium | reverse complement strand
GTTACATAATAACGTTTATCATCTAACTAAGTTAATATAATCTTTCTCTTATTCAGAGTGACGGAGAGGTAAGGCTCTATGAAGTCACGGCAACCCCATTTCACGGAAGGTGCCAACCTGAGCGATTAATCGAACAATAAGGGGATTTGATTAAAGAGTATCAAGTCCGCTTATTGTGGACTTATTTTAATTTATACTTAGAAAACGGAGGAAAAAGATGGAAAGAAGATTGTTTACTTCAGAATCTGTTACAGAAGGGCATCCCGATAAAATATGTGACCAAATTTCAGATGCGATATTAGATGAATTGCTAAAACAAGACCCCATGAGCAGAGTAGCCTGTGAAACAGCTGTAACAACAGGATTGGTACTTGTTATGGGTGAGATTACAACCCAGGGTTATGTGGACATACAAAAGATTGTAAGAGATACTATCAGAGAGATTGGATATGACAGAGCAAAATATGGATTTGATGCAGATACCTGTGGAGTAATCGTTTCAATAAACGAACAATCGCAGGATATCGCTCTTGGAGTGGACAAGTCATATGAAGTTAAGGAAAATTTGACTGAAGATGTAGATATGTCAATTATCGGAGCAGGAGATCAGGGGATGATGTATGGTTATGCTACTGATGAAACCGAAGAATATATGCCCTATGCAATATCTCTTGCCCATAAGCTAACCTATAGACTTTCTCAGGTCAGAAAGGAAAAGATTTTGGGTTATTTAAGACCAGACGGTAAATCTCAGGTTACAGTTGAATACGACGAAAACGGTCAGCCCATTCATCTGGATGCAGTAGTATTGTCCACTCAACATGATGAAAAAGTATCTATGGACAAATTAAGAGCGGATGTTAAGAAATATATTTTGGATGATGTTCTACCTCAGGAGTTAATAGATGAAAGAACAAAATTCTATATTAATCCTACCGGAAGATTTGTTATAGGTGGACCAAACGGAGATAGCGGACTTACCGGAAGAAAAATCATAGTTGATACTTACGGAGGCTATGCAAGACATGGTGGCGGGGCTTTTTCTGGCAAAGACTGTACCAAGGTCGATCGTTCAGCAGCTTATGCAGCCCGCTATGTTGCAAAGAATATTGTAGCTGCCGGCTTGGCAAAACGATGTGAGCTACAGCTTTCCTATGCTATAGGGGTTTCTGAGCCCACATCTGTTATGGTTGACACCTTTAATACCGGTATAATGTCAGATTCAGAGTTGGTTGCGATTATAAGAAAGCATTTTGACCTTCGTCCGGCAGGTATTATAAAGATGCTTGACCTAAGAAGACCAATCTATAAGAAGACGGCAGCCTATGGACATTTCGGAAGAGATGATAAGGATTTTACATGGGAAAGACTTGATAAGGTGGAAGAGCTTAAAGCTTATTTTAGATAATATAATTCATAAAAAATTTATAATTGTCATAGTTCCTTTAGGTGCATGGTTTATCTATATGTGATATACTTATCTGGAGATTGTGTATTATTCAACCATAAAGGTTTGTCGTCCTCGGCACAAACTTTGGATGCGTAGATAACATGCGTATGAATGAGAGGAAATATGAAGCTTAAGCATAGATTAATTATTGCATTTCTAATTATGATAGCCATGCCGGTGATATTGATATCTATAACCGCAGGTACAATAGTTAGATTTCAGATGGATTCCATTCATGAATCATATGATGTGGAAGCTAAGACCATACAGGTAATCACAAATCCCATACAGATTCTTAACAGAATAACCAGGGGGATCTTTAATGAGATTAAACTGTATTCATTAAGTAATCCCGAGAAGCTTAGTGATTCGAATTACTACCTAGAGATTGATGAGATGCTGGAGTCAAAGCACTCGTTTTTAGTTGTGAGAAAAGACAATGAATTTGTTTATGTGGGTAATGATGAGAAGCTGGCCATGATAGATGGCTTGCTTCCCGATTACCATACAGCAAGTACCGAGGTTGACGGTGGTATCTATCTGGGAGGAAAGAATCCCTTTCTTGTCAAATTACAGGATTTTACTTATACTGATAATAGCAGAGGAACAATATTTGTAATAACAGATTTGAATATACTAATGCCACAGCTTAAGGCTGTCGCGATACAGAGTGCGATATCCTTTATTATAATCTTGTTTTTTACCGCATGCTTATTAATCTTCTGGATATATCGATCTATTCTTCAACCCTTAAATATCCTTAGGATTGCAACTGATCATATTAAAGAAGGAGATTTGGATTACTCTGTTACATCCGTTACAAAAGATGAAATCGGTCAGCTGTGCGATGATTTTGAAAGCATGAGATTACGCTTAAAGAGGCTTATTGACGATAGAATCCAGTATGAAGAGGATATTAAAGAGCTTGTAAGTAACATATCCCATGATCTAAAAACACCGCTCACTGCTATCAAAGGGTATACGGAAGGATTAATTGACGGTGTAGCGGACACCGAAGAGAAGCAGAATAAATATTTAAAGACAATATATATGAAGGCAAATGATATGTCGGTCTTGGTCGATGAGCTGGCCTATTATGCCAAGATAGACTGCAATACAATCCCCTATTCATTTACTAATATAAGCTTAGCAGATTATTTTGAAGATTGTGTGGAGGATCTGTATCTTGAACTAGAGGTTAAGAATATTAAGGTTGTTTATGAAAATATTGTGGACCATGATGTTAAAGTAGTTGCTGATGCAGAACAGCTAAAAAGGGTTATTCATAATATTATCGGTAATTCTGTAAAATATATGGATAAAGCCGAGGGTATTATCATGATCAGAATAATGGATAAGGAAGACTCTGTCAGAGTTGATATTGAAGATAACGGAATAGGGATTGATGAAGAAGAGTTACAATTTATATTTGACCGATTCTATAGAGCAGATGCTTCAAGGAGTACTAAAACTGGAGGTAGTGGCTTAGGGCTTGCTATTGCAAAGAAAGTTATAGAGGATCACATGGGTAAGATATGGGCGACCAGTGAGAAGAATAAGGGTACTACCATAAGCTTTACACTGAAAAAAGCCATATAGTCACTTTTGCTAGTGTTGAAGGTAATTGAGGATTTATATTTTAATTAGGAGGAAAAATCCTCCGTTGAAAGGTAACAAGAGTTCATACTATGTTCAGGAGGATAATTCCTCCGTTAAAGGTAACTAGAGTTTATAGTATATTCAGGAGGATAATTCCTCCGTTAAAGGTAACGAGGATTTATAATTTAAATAGGAGGAATGGGATGAAAAGGATTCTGATAATTGAAGATGAATTAGCCATAGCTGAGCTTGAAAAGGACTATTTGGAGCTTTCAGGCTTTGAAGTAGAGGTAGAAACGACGGGAGATATGGGAGTTGAGAGGGCTCTTAATGAGGATTTTAACATAATCATCCTGGATTTGATGCTTCCCAATGTGGATGGCTTTGAAATCTGCAGACGGATTCGGGGAGAAAAAAACATTCCGATTATAATGGTATCTGCAAAGAAGGAAGACATAGATAAAATCCGTGGCCTAGGTATGGGTGCAGATGATTATATTACAAAGCCCTTTAGTCCCAGCGAGCTGGTTGCAAGAGTAAAGGCTCATCTTGCCAGATATGAGCGATTAATTGGATCGGGACAAAAGGAGAATGAAGTAATAGAGATCAGAGGCCTTAAGATTGACAAGACGGCTAGAAGGGTGTTTGTTAATGAGGAAGAAAGAATATTTACGACAAAGGAATTTGACCTTTTAACATTTTTAGCTGAGAACCCCAACCATGTATATACCAAGGAAGAGCTTTTCAGAGAAATTTGGGACATGGAATCCATCGGAGATATTGCAACAGTGACTGTTCATATTAAAAAGATACGTGAAAAGATAGAATACAACACATCAAAGCCCCAATATATTGAAACTATCTGGGGAGTTGGATATCGCTTTAAGGTTTAAGACAATAGATAAAAAGCATCCTTGACAAAAATTTAACAATATGCTAGAATAAGCAAAGCCAATCTAAAAGGGTTACCTGATAGAGAGGCATAGGAAGATATAATATAAGAAGTACCTGATTGTAGGGGACGCCCGAGTAAGAAGGTTCTTGCTTATTAATTGCTTGATTCTATTTATCCCTATGCCATGGCAATGCATTGCCAATGGTATGGGGAATTTTTATTGAATAGGTAAGAAAAGGCTTTTGCATGGAAGCATAATGCAAATAGCATTTGGAGGTAAATTAATGGATAAGAGGATTGCCCAGATAGGAATTATAGTAGAGGACATGGATTCTGTAGAAAAGCTAAACAATCTGCTTCATGAATATGGCGAATATATAATAGGCAGAATGGGAATACCCTACCGTGAAAAGAATATCAGCATCATAAGCCTTGTTCTTCATGCAAAGCAGGATGTAATTAGTACTCTAGCCGGTAAGCTAGGAATGCTTAAGGGAGTTGGTGTAAAGACCATATATTCTAAAAAATAAAATCGGAGGCTATGTTAAAAAAATGAAAAATAAAATTATAAATATAAAGATTATCCTGATAATAGCTACTGCCTTAATATTATCCACTACAGCCTTTTTTGGCTGTGCTAAGGATACTAAAGATAGGGATTTGAATAAGAATGTTACCAATGGGCTTACGGATAAAGAAGAGAATAAAGATAGCATTGAGGATACCATAGTTAATGCTGAGAATGATGATAGTAGTGAAGATTTAGAAAAACAGGATGAAATTAAGGAAGAAATTAATAATAAAATCGAGATAAATATTGCCGCTTTAAAGGGACCCACAGGCATGGGTATGGTAAAGCTTATGGAGGATGCAGAAGCCGGTATAACAGATAATGATTATAAATTCACAGTAGTAGGGGAAGCGGACATTATCAGTACCGGTCTAATAAAAGGAGAGTTTGATATCGCTGCCGTACCTTGCAATCTTGCATCAGTATTATATAACAAAACTCAGGGAAAGATTAAGCTTGCAGGGATAAACACCCTCGGAGTGTTATATATCGTAGAAACCGGTAATACAATCAATACCGTAGAGGATCTTAAGGGAAAGACAATATACTCCACAGGCTATGGAACCACACCCCAGTATACGCTTAATTATCTTCTTAGCCTATATGGCCTAGATCCTGAAAAGGATCTTACGATAGAGTACAAAACAGAAGCAACCGAAGTAGCGGCTATACTTGAGAATGCCACTGATGCCATAGCTATGCTACCGCAGCCCTACGTAACCACGGTTATGATGAATAATGATAGAGTACGCATTGCGCTTGATATAGAGAAGGAATGGTCAGCGCAAAACAAGGACAGCGGTGTGGTTACAGGGGTAGTAGTGGTAAACAGTGAGTTTCTTAATAATAATCCTGAAGCTGTAGAGGATTTCTTAAATGAATACGAGAAAAGCGCTAATTTTGTAAATGTAAATGTGGATGAGGCAGCAGAGCTTGTGGACAAGTTCGGCCTATTCAAAGCATCTGTAGCAAAGAAAGCTATCCCATATTGTAATATTACTTTAATAAGAGGCTTAAAGATGAAGGAAATGGTAGAGAGTTATATAAATATTTTGCATGAGCAAAATCCCAATGCAGTCGGAGGTGCCATACCAACTGATGACTTCTACCTCATCCACGAATAAGATTGAACTAGCTAACAAGTTGTCGAGTTCATAATCTGCTTATTCACTGTATAAGAGGAGATGTAAATGAAGGATAAGGACATGAAAGACAATGCTATAAGTGCTGATAATATTATAATTAATAGCAAGATAAAAAGCTTTTGGATAAAGCTACTTGTTCTATGCTTTTGGATATTTGTCTGGAGCTTATTAAGCAGGATTATTAATCAGGAGCTTTTTCTGCCATCCCCAAAAAGTGTACTTCTGGCAGTTTTAACTCTTAGTAAAGTTGCCGGCTTTTGGATTAGCATAGCCAACTCCTTCATACGGATAATCTCAGGCTTTGTTCTAGGTTTAATTATAGGGGCGATGATTGCTACTTTATCCTATAAAAGCAAAATAATATATGAATTAATATCACCTCTAATGAAGGTGATAAAAGCAACCCCGGTAGCCTCCTTTATTATATTGGCTTTAGTATGGATTAGTTCAGTTAATTTATCTGTATTAGTTGCTTTTTTAATGGTACTTCCGATCTCATTTTCAAACATATTACATGGACTTAAGAGCACAGATGAAAAGCTGCTGGAGATGGCTAAGGTGTTTCATATTGGCCGACTGAAGCGTATCAAGGCCATATATTATCCGGCTGTTACTCCCTTTATTATATCTGCCATATCAATTGGACTTGGCTTTAGCTTTAAATCGGGAATTGCTGCGGAGGTTATCGGAAGACCTGCAAATTCTATAGGCCTAAATCTATATGAAGCGAAGCTTTATTTTATGATAAAGGAGCTTTTTGCATGGACAGTAGTTGTAATATTATTAAGTGTATTATTTGAAAGATTAGTGATGAGAATTCTTAGGTGTTACGGTCATATTCAAAGTAGAGTTTAAAATTCTTAAGAAGGGGGTATACCATGGATATTAAGGTGAATAGTATTTGTAAGAGCTTTAATGGGAAACAGGTACTTAGCAATGTTGATATGACGATTTCTAAGGGAGTAATTACCTGTATCATGGGAGCCTCAGGTGTGGGAAAAACCACCTTACTATATATATTGATGGGATTATTAAAGCCCGATTGCGGAGAAATAAAAGGTCTTCATGGTAAGAGGATATCTGCTGTATTCCAAGAGGATCGATTAATTGAGCACTGGGATGCCATAAAGAATATTACCCTTGTTTGCAAAAAAGATATGACTAAAGAGAAGGTAATACGGCATTTAACAGACATAGGCTTAACAGACTATGAAGGTAAGCCGGTTAGAGCTTTAAGCGGAGGCATGAGAAGACGGGTGGCTATAATAAGAGCGCTATTATCTGAATATGACCTACTTTTTATGGATGAACCCTTTAAAGGATTGGATGAAGAGCTTAAAAAACAGGTTATATCCTATGTAATGAAAAACACCAAGGGCAAAACCATTATTATCATCACACATGATAAGGAAGAAGTAGATATGTTACAAGCCGAGCTAATTACAATGAAAAGCAATCTTGTATTTTGATGGTAATTCAGATATAATACCTAAGTAAATGTTGTCCATAAAAGGAAGGTATCTAAATGCATATAACTATTACAGGTAATCTGGGAAGCGGTAAATCAACCATAGCAAAGCTTCTTAGTGAGCAATATAATTTTGAAGTTTACTCAACTGGAAAGGTTCAAAGAGCTCTTGCAAAGAAGATGAATCTTTCTACCTTAGAACTTAATCAACTGATGATGAGTGACCACAAATATGATAATATGATTGATGAAGAAACAGCACGCATTTCAAGGGATAATAAGGATAAGAATATTATCTTTGATTCCAGACTTGCATGGCATTTTGTAGAGTATTCCTTTAAGGTTTTTGTATCAGTAAGTCTTGATGTTGCGGCAGAACGTATTATGAAGGACCAAAGAGGCTCTGTTGAGAATTATTCTTCGATTGAAGAAGCAAAGGCTTTGCTTGCAGAGCGAGCAAAGACGGAAATGGTTCGTTATAAGGACATCTACAACCTAAACTATATGGATTTTTCGAATTATAATCTAGTTATAGACGGTACCTATTGCGATCCGGTAACCATCGCCGGTATTATAATGGAAGAAGCGAAGAAGTTTTATGCCAATCCTCAAAAAACATCCATAAGACTGATTTCACCTAAGAGCTTTGTTTTTGAGGATTTTAATGAAGAAGAAGATAAAGCTAGCCTTGATAATATTATAAACAGCTTGAAAACCATCACATATGTTAAGGATAGGATTATAAGAGTAAAGCATCAGAATGGTAAGTATCTTGTAACCGAGGATATTGATTTTGCCAAGGCAGCCCTGTTTGCAGGTGTAAGCTTTCTTCAGATAGAATTGAACCTCTCATGACTTTAGTCGTGAGAAGTTCAAAATGAAAAAAAACTCTTAATAAGATAATATATCCTTTTTAATTCAAATTATCCCCTAGGATATAAAAAAGTTAATAACAAAAAATAAAGATAAGAGAATTCATAAAAAAATGAATTCTTTTTTATGTAATAGGAAAGTTCATCCTATTACATAAAAAGCGCTCCGCATTGTGAACTTTGTAGGAAAGGCGTGGTTATTGATATGAAGATATGGGAGGATATGAATGAAAGGGTAAAGTTATTTATTAAACTCCTTATTATTACTCTTGGCGTATATTTAGGTTTTAGACTTATACTGCCTCTTATATTGCCATTTATAATCGCCTATCTTTTGGCATGGATTATAAGACCAAGTACAGAATTTTTGTACAAAAAGGCAAGAATCCCAAGAACAATCGGAGGGTCGATATCACTTATAGTATTGATTTTTCTTATTGGATCGGGATTGTTTTATTTAGGAAACCTATTGATTAAGCAAGCTGTTAATTTTGCCAGAAACATTCCGGCTTACTTAAATATTCTGGCAGGCAAGCTTGATAATATATGTAGCAACTTTGATGAAACCCTAGGACTGACAACTGGAAGTGCCAGAGCAGCAATGGATGATAATATACTGAAAGTGGTTGACAAGGTAAAAACAGATGTTATTCCCGGAATGACAGCCCGAACTTTAAATTTCACAGTAAAAATTATTGGATTTATAGGTATTCTTCTGATAATTCTTATATCCGCGGTTTTAATTATTAAGGAAGCACCTGGGCTTAGAAAAAAATATGAAAATTATAGTATATACAATGACATCAATAAAGTTACCACAAGGTTGGCGGATGCAGGAGTAGCATATCTAAGAGCGCAACTTTTAATTATGGTTTTAGTCGCTGTATGCTGTGTCACCGGACTGGTAGTGATTGGAAATGATTATGCATTGTTGCTAGGAATATTAATTTCGATCTTAGATGCATTGCCGATAATTGGAAGCGGTATGATTTTAATCCCATGGAGCATTATTATGCTTATAAACGGTAACATTTTTGCCGCAGCAGTTCTTATAACAGTTTATCTTCTTTGTCAAATAATACGTGAGGTGGCGGAACCTAAGCTGATTGGTAATAGAATAGGTATAAAGCCTTTATATACCTTAATATCTATGTACATCGGCTTGAAGCTTTTTGGGGTAGCTGGGTTTATTCTTGGACCTGTTGGATTGATCATAATAATAGCTATACTTAAGGGAATAAATGATAAAGAGGCTCGTAATAAGAAGTTATATGCACTTGACAAAGGTGTCGATCTGGAATAAAATATCTACATTAACCGGCATTGATGAGGAAGAGTAGAAAACTTACGCATCGCAGAGAGAGAAGCAATGGTGCAAGCTTCTTATGTAGTGGTTTTTGAACCTGCCCTTGGAGCCTTGTATGAAGAATTATTTCCTAAATACAACGTATAACCGGCGTTAACGGTAAAAAGAGAGCAAATAAGCAGAGAGCTTATAAGCTAATTAGGGTGGTACCGCCGAGTCTTTCGGTCCCTTTTATGGGATGGAGGACTTTTTTTATATAATAGGAAAGTTCGTCCTATCCAAGAAATTACTATTGAAAAACAACCCTCAAAATCAGTGAGGGATAATGAAGGAGAGATAAGATGGCACAGGAAAAGAAATTGGTTGAGGAAATTACTTCAATGGAAGCGGATTTTGCCCAGTGGTACACGGATGTTGTTAAGAAAGCAGAGCTTATCGAATATTCTAGTGTAAAAGGCTGTATGATTATTCGTCCATATGGTTATGCTCTTTGGGAGAACATTCAAAGACAGCTTGATGCTGACTTTAAAGATACCGGAGTTGAGAATGTCTACATGCCTTTATTTATTCCAGAAAGTCTACTTCAGAAGGAGAAGGATCATGTAGAGGGCTTTGCTCCCGAGGTTGCATGGGTAACCCATGGCGGTGATGAAAAGCTTCAGGATAGACTATGTGTGCGTCCCACATCAGAGACATTGTTCTGTGATTTTTACTCTAATATAATTCAGTCATATCGTGACCTGCCCAAATTATATAATCAATGGTGCTCTGTAGTAAGGTGGGAGAAGACCACAAGACCCTTCCTTCGATCAACTGAATTTTTATGGCAGGAAGGGCATACTGCCCATGCCACAGAGGAAGAGGCTAATGAGCGAACCATTCAAATGCTTAATGTCTATGCTGATTTTTGTGAAAATGTCCTTGCGATTCCTATGATTAAGGGCAAAAAATCTGACAAGGAGAAATTCGCAGGAGCAGAGGCCACATATACCATAGAAGCCATGATGCACGACGGTAAGGCTTTACAATCCGGAACCAGTCATGATTTTGGCGATGGTTTTGCGAAGGCCTTTGATATTCAATACACAGATAAGAATAACCAGCTGCAATATGTTCATCAGACATCCTGGGGTATGTCCACAAGAATAATTGGAGCTATAATTATGGTCCACGGTGATAATAGCGGATTGGTTCTGCCTCCAAGAATAGCTCCGATTCAGGCTATGATTATTCCTATTGCACAGAATAAAGAAGGAGTCCTTGATAAGGCATATGAAATTAAGAATAAACTAAAAGACTTTAAAGTAAGAGTTGACGATTCCGAAAAGACCCCTGGCTGGAAATTCAGCGAACAGGAAATGCGTGGAATACCTATAAGGATTGAGATAGGTCCTAAAGATATTGAGAAGAACCAAGCTGTAGTTGTAAGAAGGGATACAAGAGAAAAAATATTTGTTAGCCTGGATGAGATTGAGATTAAAGTGGAAGAAATTCTTGAAAATATGCAATTCGATATGCTAAGTCGGGCTAAAGCTCATCGTGATTCTCATACCTATTCGGCTAAGAATATGGAGGAGTTTGAACAAATCATTAACAACAAACCCGGATTTATTAAAGCTATGTGGTGTATGGACCAAGACTGTGAAAAAGAAATCAAAGACAGAACAGGTGCAACTTCCCGCTGTATGCCATTTGAACAGGAGCATATAGACGATAACTGTGTATGCTGTAATAAACCTGCTAAGACAATGGCTTATTGGGGTAAAGCATATTAAGCATCCTTGTATTGTGAAATTCTCTTTGCTATAATCTGAATATATAGATTACAGCTTTACAGGAGGTGGCCATGGAATTTCAGATTCCCGAAAAAGTCCAATATATTATAGATACCTTAATAAATAATGGCTCCACCGCTTATGCGGTCGGGGGATGTGTCCGTGATATGATCCTTGGTAAGAATCCCGAGGACTGGGATATCACAACCTCCGCTAAGCCCCATGAGGTAAAGGGGGTATTTCGAAGAACTGTCGATACAGGAATTATTCATGGTACTGTCACTGTGCTTTTAGATAAGGAGCATTTTGAGGTTACCACTTACCGCCTGGACGGTGAATATGAGGATAATCGTCATCCCAAGAAGGTATCCTTTACCGGGGATTTAAAGGAGGACTTAAAAAGAAGAGACTTCACAATCAATGCTATGGCATATAACCATACAGACGGCATTATAGACCTATTTGGCGGAATGGATGATTTAAAAAACAGATTAATTCGTTGCGTTGGAAATGCTAACGAGCGCTTTGATGAAGACGCTCTAAGACTTTTACGGGCGGTTAGATTTTCGGCGCAGTTAGATTTTCAGATAGAAGAGCTAACTAAAAAGGCTATTAGAGCTAAAGCTGAGCTTCTAAGTAACATTAGTGCAGAAAGGATCAGAACAGAGCTTACCAAGCTTTTGGTTTCTGACAATCCGGATAGGCTTAGATCGTTATATGAGCTGGGCATCAGTAAAGTTATTCTTCCTGAATTTGATAAGATGATGGTAACAGGGCAAAAGAACGTTCATCACGCTTATAGTGTAGGAGAACATACCATTAGAACTGTCTGCACAGTCGCAGGTACTATTTCTGAAAATAAATTTTCTCCTCAGAAAAGATGCATTCTTCGTTGGACCATGCTACTTCATGATATAGAAAAGCCTAACACTATTACTATGGGTAAGGATGGTCAGAATCATTTTTATGGCCATCAGGAAAAGGGCGCAGTCACAGCAAGACGAATTCTAAAAGATTTGAAATTCGATAATGAGACATTAGAAGCAGTGGTTCATTTAGTCAGATGGCATGATTATCGATTTGCTTTGACTCCTTTAGGAATAAGAAAAGCTACAGCTAAAATTGGCAAGGAATACATGGAGCTTTTATTTGAGGTCAATTATGCAGACACCAGCGGAAAAAATCCCAAGACTAACCTAGAAAAATTCAAACAACTTGAGGAAGCTAAGCGCTTATATAGAGAAATGATAGCTAGAAATGAATGTGTTAGTATTAAGGAATTAAAAATCGGTGGGAAGGATTTGATAGCAGCAGGCTTTAAACCCGGCAGAAGAATGGGACTAATTCTTAACCGTTTACTTGATGCAGTTATCGAAGATCCGTCTCTGAACGATAAAGAAACCTTGATTAACATGGCGATGTCATTTAAATAGATATAGGTACTGTCGCAAAATAGTGATAGGGGTGCACAGGTATGAACCACTTAGTGTGTTTACATACCGGTACACCCCTTATATGTTTTGCTACAGTATCTACCTTTTTTAACCTCCATCTTTTTTTATTCATGAATTCATGAGCCATATCATAATATTAGTAGACAGATAATATCAATTGTTGGGGGTGGAATGCTGTGGAAGACAGATGCCAGGAGGTATTAAAAAAATATCCTCTTAAGGTATACAATATATATAGAGCAAGAGGTGCCTATCTATTAGAAACAGATTGTGGCTTAAAGCTGCTCAAATGCTTTGAAGGGTCAAGAAACCGTGCATTATTTGAACATAATGTAAAGGAACATCTTTATATGCATGGCTATTATAATACAGATCTTTATGTTAAAACATTAGAGAATGACATTATAGCTATGGATCAATCCGGATGCCGGTATATAGTTAAGAACTGGTTTTGGGGTGAGGAGTGTAACTTAAAAGAGCTGTCACAGATAGAAATGGCATCTGCTAACCTGGCAAAACTACATAGCGTTTTAAAAGGTGTGGAGTTTACCAAGGAACAATTAGAATATAATATTTCTGATAATCTGCTGGAAACCTTTGAAAAACGTAACAGGGAGTTAAAGCGAGTCAAGAGTTATATACGAGATAAACGGCAAAAAAATGAATTTGAACTAATATATCTTAATTTTTATGAAGAATTCTATGAACAAGGTTTGGAAGCCACTGAAAGGTTATTAAACTCTAACTACAAGCAAGTCTTAGAGGATTCGGTGGGTCAGAAATTGGTTTGTCATGGTAATTATACATATCATAATATAATTATGCTTAAGAATAAGAATGAAGCCATATCAAAAACTTATGTTCCACCGGGATGGATTAGTAGACAGCCCATATCAGCTACCGATATGTCCTCTCAATGGAACAAAATCATAGCAACCACTAACTTTGAAAAATCCCATATAGGTCTTCAGATTGCAGATTTGTATCAGTTTATCCGGAAGGTGATGGAGAAAAACGATTGGGATATCCTGTATGGAAATAATATCATAGAAGCATATGATAGGATACAACCGATTTCTAAGGCAGAACTGGGAATTTTATATGTGCTTTTATTATATCCAGAAAAATTTTGGAAGATAACTAATTTTTATTATAACGGAAAAAAGGTTTGGATTTCCGGTCGAAACATTCAAAAGCTTAACAGTATAGGTGAGCAGAATCCAAAGAAGGAGGTTTTTTTAAAGCGATTAGAGAGCATTTTATAATTGCTTTATAAAGATTG
>SHOH01000048.1:0-6371 GCA_004294845.1 Anaerolineaceae bacterium | reverse complement strand
TAATACACAGAGGTAATTATGGCTGTAAAAGCAAATGAACAAAAGAATAAATCACGGATACATATCAGGCCAATCTTAAGCCTTTTGATTGGTCTGACTTTTTTTACGACCATTTTGATAATTGCTTTGTTTGAGGCAGGAAAGAGTGGAAGACCCAGCGTTAAACAGACAACTAGTAACCAAACAAATCAAGATACCCGTAATAATACTACTGGATTTAATATACCCGATAAAAGCACAACAGCAGTTGTTCTTGAAGCTGACAAATCAAGCATGACAATAAAACTCTATGATATTGCTGATAAGGAAGAGATAATCCTGAATTATACAGGAGGAACAAGCCTTCTTGACAAATATGGACAGTTCATATCTATAGATCGGATAGAAAAAGGATTAATTGTTGATGTAAGTTATCAAAGCGAAAAAAACAAGTTAACAGAACTAAAATTCTCAGAAAAAGCGTGGGAATACATCGGAGTTAATAATATGACTATTTATCCTGATGTGAAAACCATTAAAATTGCCAGATCAAATTATACATATGATGAGCCTTTTGTGGTGGATGGCGACAGCTTTGTCTTATTAGATGATTTGGCTATACAGGATGAGCTAACAGTTCGGGGTATCGATGAGACTATCTGGTCAATTATAGTTACCAAGGGGCATGGAACCGTAAAGATAAAGGATTATGAGGCGTTTATAGGTGGTAGTATAACAGTGGGCTATGAGGCAGTTATGCAGATTACAGAGGGTATGACTATTACAACCCGAGAAGGTAATTATAATCTTACAGTGGAAAACGGTGAGTATAGCGGAACGAAGAATATTACTGTAAATCGTAATGAAGAGACTGTAGTATCCGTAGGGGATTTAGGACCGGAGCCTGTGAAGTACGGTAAGACCACCTTTGATATTACACCTTTTGGAGCAGATTTATTTATAGATAAAGAGCTTACTAACTATGCCAGTCCCGTGGAGTTGGCATATGGCGAACATAGTATTGAGGTATCCTTAGGCGGATACTCTACATACCGCGGGAATCTTAGGGTGGATTATAGCGGAAAGAAAATCCAAATTGTACTTCCGGAATTGCAGAGCAAGGATAATGTCAGTATTGTAGAGTGGGATGACCCTGAAGCTAATGCTGAAGAAGAACATAATTATAATGAATATAACGACTGGGACAGTGATCAGGACTATAATGGAAATTATCCAGATTATATAGATTCTTTGGTAGATGATGAGGATTATGATGATGATCCTATAATTGACAATGAGAGCCTAATATATATTCAAAATCCTTCGGGAGCGTCAGTTTATCTAAACGGAGAGTATAAAGGAGTTTCTCCCGGGAGCTTCCAAAAGGTTATCGGAAACCATGTAATTACCTTTATTAAGCAGGGATATCAAACCAAAAGCTATACTGTTGATATAGCGGATGACGGTCTGGACACATACATAAGTCTTCCTGACCTGGACCCATCTCGCTAATATATCCATATTATGTAGTTTAGTGTCGTGACATGTCTATCGATTTTCAAATCCTTCCCTTTTCAAAAAGTACATTTCAGGCTATAATGAGTGTAAAATTATGGAAAAGAGAGGGGTTTTTTATGATTCAAAATATCTATAATAACAATATTATTATTTATACCTTCGCAGCTTTATGCGGACTTGGAATTTTGGTTCGTGCCATATTGGACATGGTGTACATATACCTAGTAAAAGAATCTGACAGGTTGGGAACCACTAAGAATAAGCTGTTAAAGCATATGAAGATGAAGTTTGAAACCTGTTATAAGCTGAATATTGGTGTTAATAATGTGGATACATTTGTGGATAAGAGCTTGACAAAGTATAGATTCTGTGGAATTTTATTATCCACATGGGAAAATTTTAGTGGACAAGTTCTTTTGTTAAGCTTCCTAATCATACCCATAAGCGCTGTTTTTGGGGTAGTATTCGAGATAAGCCGGGACCAGATTTTATACACAGGCGCTGTTGGTGTTTTAACCGGTGCGGCTTTAATACTTGCGGATAAAATGACAAATCTGCCAGTAAAAAAGCAAATGATTCGCCTTAATCTTTTAGATTATCTTGAAAACTTTTGTAAGGTCAGATTAGAGCATGAGGTATCGCAGCCTGAAAAACTGGAGCAGTATCGCTTAGAGTATCTTGCCGCAATCGGTACAAAGGTTAAAAATATTAAAACTGAGTCTGAGAACAAAGAGGAATTAAGTCGCAGACAAGAGGCAAGAAAGCGGAAGGAAGAAGAAAAGAGATTACAGGCATTAAAGAGAGAAGAAGAGCAAAAAAGAATTGATGAAGCCAGAAAGCAAGAGGAGATAAGAAAGCTGGAAGAAAGAAAGCAACAGGCAGCAAGGCGAAGAGAAGAAGAACTAAAAAAGATTCAGGAGGAAAGAGAAGCTCTTAAAATTCGCAGAGAGGAACTTAAAAAGAAGGCCGAAGAAAAGCAGAGGCAAAATGAATTAAAACGACTTGAAAAGGAAGAGAAGGAAAAGATACTTAATAGCATCGAAGAAGAGCTTCGCGGAGCAAAGAAGTCAGAGGAAAAACAGATAATAGAAAGTATCGAAGAGGTAGCCGCGGAGTTAGAGGAATCAATAAAGGCTACACATAAAAAGCAGGAGCAAAATAACCTACCAGAAATGTCACCGGAGGAAGAAAAACTGGTAGAGGACGTCCTGCGAGAATTTTTTGCATAATGTATAAGAATTAGCAGAATAATAATGATTGATTATTAAGCCTTGTTTTGTTATTATATATAAAAATAAAAGGAGTGGAAGTATATGACAAAGAAGGTAAGTTTTAATTATTCTGCTACTGACAAATTTATCAGACCAATCGAAATAGATATGATGAAGATGGCTGTATATACAGCCAAGGAGCAGCTTATTAATAGTACAGGACAGGGCTCAGATTATCTTGGATGGATTGATCTTCCTATTAATTACGACAAGGGAGAGTTTGCTCGTATAGAAAAGGCAGCAGCTAAAATTCAAATGGATTCAGAAGTTCTTTTGGTAATAGGTATTGGAGGATCTTATCTGGGAGCAAGAGCTGCCATTGATTTTTTAAGGCACAGCTTTTATAATTCTGTATCAAGTGATATTAGAAAGACACCGGAAATCTATTTTGTCGGAAATAACATTTCTAGCACTTATATGAATCATTTGAAAGATGTTATCGGGGACAGGGATTTTTCGATTAATATAATCAGTAAGTCTGGGACAACAACCGAACCTGCAATTGCATTTCGAATATTTAAAAAGCTCTTGAATGAGAAGTATGGCAAAGAGAAAGCAGTGGAAAGAATCTATGCCACAACAGACAAATCCAAAGGTGCATTGAAGAATCTGGCCACAGAGGAAGGATACGAATGTTTTATTATACCCGATGACATTGGAGGTCGATATTCAGTACTGACAGCGGTAGGATTGCTTCCGATAGCAGTAAGTGGAGCCGATATAAGTAGGCTGATGGAAGGCGCTGCAGACATGAGAAAGCATTGCCTTGAGACTCCTTATGAAGAAAACGATGCTCTGCTTTATGCTGCTTTAAGAAACATACTGCATAGAAAGGGAAAGGCTATAGAGATATTGGTTAACTATGAGCCGTCTCTTCATTTTGTGTCGGAATGGTGGAAACAGCTTTACGGAGAAAGCGAGGGTAAGGATGGAAAAGGAATCTATCCTGCATCGGTAGACTTTACCACTGATCTGCATTCCATGGGTCAATTTATTCAGGATGGCAACAGGATTATATTTGAAACCATTGTAATGATTGAAAAATCATCCGAAGAAATTATTCTTGAGAAAGAAGACGTAGATTTAGATGGGCTAAATTATCTGGCAGGAAAGAGTGTCGATTTTATCAATAAGAGTGCTATGAAAGGAACCCTTATTGCTCATACAGACGGTAATGTACCTAATCTCATGGTAAATGTACCTGAACAAAATGAATTTTACCTTGGTCAATTATTTTACTTTTTTGAGTTTGCCTGTGGCATCAGCGGATATCTACTTGGAGTTAATCCCTTTGACCAGCCAGGTGTAGAAAGCTATAAGAGCAATATGTTTGCTCTTTTGGGCAAACCAGGTTATGAAGAGCAACGTAAGGATTTGCTAGATCGTCTTAAGACTCAAGATGAATGAAATGTTTTACACAGAGTCACAATAAAGCTCTCCGAGAGTATAATATAGTAATCAATAATTTGGTATAGTCAGTAACGGTGGGATTGAATACATATCTTTGATTATTCGCAACCGAATCCCTTTTTACCTCATACTGAGAGTGAACAGATTACTGCCTTGATACCTTACCAGAACTATTCGGCTGCTTAACATAGATATGACAATCCGCCCCTTTCATAGCAAGGGGCGGATTGCTATTTTTAACATGATTTATTGCGACATAAAAATCATGTCACATAACTCCTGTTAATTTCCATGGAATAATCTGCTTATTCGCGTACATTATGCGATATATTTATACATTAATATGAAGTGACACAGGCTTCCTCCCATAACAAATAAATGAAATATTTCATGGGAGCCGAAGAAGCTATGCCTTTTATTAAATATAGGAAGTTTAAGAGCATAAATTACACCTCCGATGGTATAGATAATACCTCCTGCCAGCAACCAGTAAAAAGCGGCAGATGGCAAGGAATTGATTATCTGTGTAAATGCCAGGACACAAGTCCAACCCATGGCGATATATACGACAGATGATAACCATTTAGGGCAATTCACCCAAAAACCTGTAACTATAATACCTATAATAGCCAATCCCCATATGATGCCAAGGAGTGCAATACCAACAGTATCACCCAAAGCAATCATGCATATAGGAGTATAAGTACCGGCTATCAATATATAGATCATCATATGGTCGAATTTTTTAAGCCTTTGATTTACCTTTACTGATATGTTTAGGGTATGATAAATAGTGCTTGCGACATATAATAATATCATGCTTAGAATAAAGATTCCAAGGGAAATCGTATGGACATGCCCCGGATTTGCAGCTGCCTTAATCAAAAGAGGAGTTGATGCAAATACGGCCATCAATAAACCTATAAAATGTGTTACTGCACTTCCGGGATCCTTTGCTTTCATAATTTTCTTTTTCATTTTGTTGACTCCTTTCTATAGTTCATATAAAGATATTTTTAGATAGCTTGGTATGTAATATACGCGACATAGATTTAAAACTACATAAGGTAGTAACGATAACTACATTATGCCTATAGCTATACTACTACATGTGGTATTAAAATGCAAGATAAAATTTTAGATTTTAATGGTATAAGAAATATGTTATACTAAGGATAAATCGTAAGAGGATATATCATTGTATATGATGTCATATGATATTAATCTGGCAGGAGGGAGAAGTATGGATCTAAATGTTGGTGAAATAATTAGATTAAAAAAGCCCCATCCATGCGGAAGCAACGAATGGGAGATTTTACGGACAGGAATGGATTTTAGATTAAAATGTATGGGGTGTGAACATCAGATTATGATCCCCAGAAAACAAGTTGAAAAGAATATAAAAAAAGTAAAAAAGCCCGGGGATAATTAATAATATAAGAATATTTAAACTGCTATATGAAAGGAAAAGAATAATGGATTACATTTTGATAGACCTAGATGGAACGATTACAAATCCAAAGGAGGGAATAACTAAGTCGTTACAATATGCATTGAGGGCAATGAATGTTTATATAGATGATTTAGACAGTCTAACAAAGTATATAGGACCTCCTTTACGAAATAGCTTTATGGAAGGCTTTGGATTTAGTGAGGAGGATACTGCAACAGTTATAACAAAATACAGGGAATATTTTGATGAAAAGGGAATTCATCAAAATGAGCTTTATGATGGTATGGAACGTCTTCTTACCAGACTAAAGCAGGCAGGAAAATATTTGATTGTAGCTACTTCAAAGCCTGAGGAATCAGCTATCAAGGTGTTAAAGAGCTTTCATTTGGATCATTATTTTGATGATATATGCGGTGCAACCTTTGACGAGAGCAGATCTAGTAAGGACGATGTAATCAGATATGCCCTCGAAAGGAACTCCATAACGAATCTGGATAGGGTAATCATGGTAGGAGATCGTAAGTATGATATCATAGGTGCTAAGAAGATAGGTATCGCATCTATTGGTGTTTTATATGGCTTTGGAAGTGAAGAAGAGTTAAGAGAGGCCGGTGCTGACCGTATCGCTACTACTGTTGAGGATATATATGATATAATAATAGAATTTTAATTGACATAAGAGTGGCTCGTAAAACATGCCACTCTTTTTTTACTTAAGAGAAAGGAGGCTTTAATTCCTG
>SHOH01000047.1:18971-20352 GCA_004294845.1 Anaerolineaceae bacterium | reverse complement strand
GAGAGCTTTTCCTTCTTATTTCCGAAGGAAAGTACAATTGTAGTTATAAGAATTCCGATTCCAAGACCTCTCATATAGTATTTTAGCTTCATTTGATAAACCCCGTCCTTCTTAAGTGCCTTAATATGAAAGTAGAAAACCACTATCGTCCTATCATCTATCTTTAAACAAATCTATTACAAGCTTAACCTCACCCTGTCCAATACCTAATTGTTTAGCAATTTCTAAAACTGATTTGCCTTGAGAATGTAATTTTAGTATCTCAGTATTATTGATGGAAATAGTCTGCTGATTTGTATTATCAGCTTCCAAAGCATCTTCCAAGATCGGTTTTCTCATAGGCTGTGATCTGATGTTCTGTGCCTGAGAGTTTAGTTGCCTAGTCTTAACCGCATCCTTTTCAATCGTTTTTTCTTTTGGGTTTTTATTAATAATCTCCTTGGCTTTACGCTGTGAGCTATCAATTTCTATAACAGTTTCCTTCAATTCTTTTTCTTTATGATTTAGCATATTATAAAGAAATACTACCTCTTCATGATTCTGACTTATTTTCTCAAGAATCTGATCGGAGTATTCGCTGACTGCCAGTATTTTTTCATTAGAAAGCTTACTAAGGTAATCGTCTGTCTTTGATATGGCTTCTTCACTTACAGAAGTTAAAATCTCATTTTGCTGTTCCTTGAAGGTGTTTAATTCTTCCTGTAAAAATATATCTTTAATTCCGCCACCTTCTAAGGAAATGCTATCTTTTTCATCAGGACGGGCAACTACCCTGCAGCTAAGTATTATGATTAGTATTCCGATTATAAGCATTACAATTTCTAACAGGTTCATAATCTACCCAACTCCTATTAAATTAATATATCAATTCCTCCAGGTCTTTTGCCTGTCTTATTATAAGATTTATTATCCTTGTTTTGTTTCTCCTGATCCTTTTTCCCTTTACCGCTTGAGCCACTGTAGCTATTTCTACCTTCTTCCTTGGCATCATACCTAAATTCATTATTCTCGCTCTTACTTGTTTGCACGGTCTTAGATGCTTCTGCTTGTATCAGGTTTTGAAAGCTCTTACTTATCTGAACCTGCTCGTGCTGTGGCTTTTGGTTCTGAATTTGCTTGTACTGGGAAACCTCCTGAGTTTTCATTACATCGATTGGTCTTATGGGCATTTTTATTCCCCCTTTGCATCCTTTTGGAGCATTTTTTATTGTTAGGATGAACTTACCTTTTCAATAAAAATCAACGGTTACTATGTATTACTGGGGATGTCATATTTATTATGCCGATAATTTTATAGCGGTATTAGCTTTATGTCAGCCCTGTCACGGACGAACTTGGTGTGTTGTAGTGCATCCCTGACATAGTAGATAACATTGGATAT
>SHOH01000047.1:16706-18871 GCA_004294845.1 Anaerolineaceae bacterium | reverse complement strand
TGTTTCTCCAACTCCCTAAATTCGTCCAGTATCCTAGGGTCTATACCAACCTCAAGTACCGTATTGGTTCCCATATGTGAGCCGGATGTTTTTAAGGATATCAATGTACCGGAACGAATTACTCCCCCGGTTACAAAGCCTCTTCTTCCGCTCACGACAATGTCTCCCTTTGCAGATACCTTGCTATGCATGATGGAATCGGTATTGATATAACCTCCGGCTATAACCTCTGCATTTTCTATGAATTTCGAAATAATATTACCATATGCTTTCAAAATACCCTTATTCATTCCCTGCATTCCCCGTCTAAGGATAATCTGTCCGCCTGCTTCCAAATAAGCTCCTTCAACTACACCGTATACCTCAATATCTCCCTTTGCCTTGACAGAAAAGCCTGTAATAACATTGCCCTTTACAACTACATTTCCATCGTATTCAACATCTCCGGTTGAAGGATCAACATCCGCAGTAATCTCATAGGTGTCCGATACAAACACTCTGCCGTCAGTCAGTGAAACATGCCCGTTCACCTCTGAGTATAGCCCGAGGCCATCCTCTGACATAGTAATCTTATTACCATGACGAAGCACTCGGTTAATAACCTTATTAGGCTTCATAACTTTACCACATACATCGATTCCCGGTTTACCAAAGTCTGCGGGTGTTAAGGTAGCCAGCAAATCCCCTTTATTGCAACGACTGATGATATCCAGAGTATGAAAATCCACTGAACCATCCTCATTAGTCTTAGGCTTCATAGTCAAATCAGTATTAAAATGATAAGTGATAACAGCATCATGTCCTTGAATGGGGGGTGTTGCTTTAGCCAAGACATAATCGGAGCAATATCTTCTGTCCCTAATAAACTGAGAGATTTTAACCTCATCCACACCATATTTCACTCCGGCTCTTACCATAGAAGATACAATATCATCCTTTGTTAGCAGATTTCCCCTGGTACTCGGTGGATAAAATCGGCATACTGCATACATTCTATCATCATCGATTGTTACTTTTACATATTCGTCCTGAGGAAAAATAATCGCTGAAGTAAGCTTAATCTCAGCCGTTTGCTTTAGGGATGCAATTCCCCTTCCTAGGGCAATTTTGTCATATTCATATATCTTTTTATCTATCAAGTAATTACTTATCTCATCATAAGCTAGTGATAATCCGCCAGGTTCTGAATCATAAAGCTTCAGATAGGTTCCGTCCTCTTTGATTATTAATTGAAAATATGCATTTCTACCGCTCACCTTGCATTCCTCCTTAGCTTTATGGCCGTTTATATCTAAAAAAATAAGAGTCTGTGAATACACTTAATAACTGGTCAGTACATCCATATTCACTCCTAGTTTAACTTTCATCTTTTGTAATGCTTTAGTATGTAATTGGGATATCCTTGATTCTGATACCTCCAAAATCCTGCTGATTTCCTTTAAAGTAAGATCCTCGTAATAGTAAAGTACTATTACCTTCTTCTCTTTCTCGGTTAAAGTATCTAAAGTCCTCGTTAGAACCTCCTTTAGCTCCCTTTGCTCCACTATCCTCTCGGGTTGATCAAAGGTAGTGGCAAAATATTGCTCGGTTTTTGATTCAGAGCCCTGTTCCAGGAATTCATCTAAGGAAATAATATTCGTAATATTTGTTTGAGTTTGCCAATCTTCAAACTCTTCTATGGTTATTTTCAGTTCTTCGGCTACATCTTCATCAGTAACACTTCTACCATATTTAGTCTCAAGGGTTTGGTAAGCATTCTCCATCTTTCGCTGCTTTTGTCGTATACTTCTGGGTATCCAGTCCATCTTTCGAATCTGGTCAAGAATAGCACCGCGGATTCTCAGGGATGCATATGTCTCAAACTTATATCCCTTGCTGATGTCAAATTTTTCAATAGCATCTATTAACCCAAAGGTTCCATAACCAACCAGATCGTCATATTCTACATTATGTCCTAAATACATACTTAATCGTCCGGCAACAAGCTTAACCAATCCCGCATATTCAATTATAATTTTCTCATAAAGATCAGAGGTCTTTCTTTTGGAATATTCTTCCCAAAGCTTCTGCTTATCTTCAGTATTCATAGTGCCTCCTATAATTAAACCGGATTGAATTTATTCGCTTTTGTTTAATTTTTATCCTTAGGCTCGTTCTCTGATTTG
>SHOH01000047.1:14781-16606 GCA_004294845.1 Anaerolineaceae bacterium | reverse complement strand
TCTCTTCATCAGGAGCATCAGGTACATGTTCAAGAACCTTCCTGACAATTGACCTTGATATCAAACCAATAATATAAAAAATTATAATAACCAAAAGAAGCCGCTTCAAGCTGGATAATAAATCTGCCTTTCTATATATATCTATTATACAGGTTATAGCACCCGCTATCAATGTTATCAGTGCCGGTATATACCTGTCTCGCATCCTCTCACCTTCAATCCATCTTTCTTTGGAATTGTCTACATGATCTTTAACTCTTTACCAACGGATTTGATATGTAGCAAACCTGTGTCCGGATGAAACTCTATAGTCCTACCGTAGTTGGCACCGGTATCCTCAGCCAAAATTGGGATCCCAAGTTTTTGAAGTTTATCCTTAGTTGCCTCCACATTACGATCGCCTATACGCATCATCTCAAGATTATTATTGAAGCTAAACATCTGCGCTCCACCGGCGATTTTAGCAACTATGTTTCTTACACTTGCACCTACATTCACCATATCTTTAATAAGTGAATCTATTCCTGTATCAGCAAATTTATATTTATTAGCGTTGTTTAATATTTTTGTACTATCCGGTAGCATAATATGTACCAATCCTGCAATCTTCTTAACCGGATCATATAGTATTATACCGACACAGGAACCAAGTCCCAGTGTCGCAATCACATCCGGCGGCTTGCACACATTGGCATCAGCCATGCCGACTTTTATCGTATTGTTCATTATTTCACCCTATAACCCCAATGATTTTAATATTGCTGAATATGAATTTAGAGTCGGTATCAAAATAAAATAACCGTTAACATAATTATCCATATCACCGAATTCCGTTTCTATCAAAAGGGCTTTATCGCCTATTTTCCCGAACTCAATAGCCGGTACGCTTAAAATTGCTCCGGCCATATCTATGGCCATGTATGGAATGCTGGAGGTTATCGTTAAGTTAGTCAAAGAAGATAGAGAAGATAAATATGCTCCGGATATGATATTACCGATTTCGTTTAATGCGGAAAGCCCCATCTCACTAAATTCGGTACTTTCACTCGGCTCTGCTTGTTGCAAATTGCCCAGTAGAATATTAACCAAATGCATAGAAGCAACCTTATCCATCATGAACATCATCATTCCGTCTATGTCTCCACCGAGAGTAAACAAAATTCCGACTACGATTTTCTCTGCCCCGCCTACAACATCCGAAAGCTCTTTAAACTCCAATAATTCCACCTTAGGAACATTCATTGAAACCCTGGCATTAATCATTTGGGAAAGAGCTGTAGTTGCATTTCCTGCACCGATATTTCCTATTTCACGAAGCACGTCAAATTGCATATTATTAATTCCGTTTAAATCTATATCTGACACTTTTATACCTCCCAAAACTTAAGAATGGTTATTCATCCTTGCCAATTATCTCAGGAACATTCAGAATATTTATTAAATCATTACCAAACTTACCGACTCCAATGCTATAATTCGCCTTGTTGTCACCTTCATCGTAATTCAGCATATCTATATCAGCATCACTCAAGGTGATAACCTCATTTACCTCATCTACAATAATACCTACCGGTGCTGCTGATGGCTCCGGCTTTAGAATTATGATTCTTGTAGTTGAAGTATATTGATCATCTTCTAGTCCCAGTTTTTTCTTAAGGCTCATCACGGGAATTATATCTCCCCGCAAGTTAATGACTCCGAGAAAATACGATTGTGCCTTTGGTACTCTAGTAATATTTTGCATAACAATAATATTATCGATGTATTTTATCTCTATACCATATAAATCATTGCCAAGTTTAACATCAATAAATTGCTTTGAATT
>SHOH01000047.1:10025-14681 GCA_004294845.1 Anaerolineaceae bacterium | reverse complement strand
ATCAATGTATTTACATCCAGAATTAATGCCACCTCACCATTACCGAGTATGGTTGCACCACTAATGGTTCTATGGTTCCTTATATACTTGCCAATTGACTTAATGACAATTTCCTGTTGTCCAATAAGCTCATCTACTATCATTCCCGCATATCTCTCGCCTTTTTTAACAACGACGACAAGAAGCTCGTCAGTAGCTTCACTCTTAGGACAATCTAGGATCTCGCCTAAGCGGATAATGGGTATAACATTTCCTCTGAGGTTTAGAACCTCCTTACCATTAACCCTCTTAATTTCAGTGTTTTTTATATTCTCTACTGTCTGAATATTACCAAGAGGAAGCGCATATTTTTCGGTTGAAATATTAACCATTAAGGATTGAATAATGGCAAGGGTTAGAGGAAGCCTTACTATGAAATTCGTACCCTTCCCTAATATTGTCTTAGCTTCTATGTCTCCACCAAGAGCTTCAATTTTGGTCTTAACAACATCCAAGCCTACACCTCTGCCCGATACATCAGTAACAGTCTCTGAGGTAGAGAAGCTTGGCATGAATAGTATTTCTATTAAATCCTTATCGGTCATTCTAGATGCATACTCTTCAGTAATCGTGCCTTTCTCTATTGCCTTTTTCCTTATACTATCAACATTAATTCCTGCTCCGTCATCTCTGACTTCGATTACTACATTGTTACCATCCTGATATGCATCAAGATATATAGAACCAACGGGGTCTTTACCCAATCTAATTCTTTCTTCAGTACTTTCCAAACCATGATCTGCAGCATTACGAAGTAAATGCATCAAAGGATCACCGATTTCATCTATAACCGTACGATCAAGTTCTGTCTCTTCACCAGTCATATAAAGCTCCATTTGTTTGTTTAGATTCTTGGATAAATCACGTATCATTCTGGGGAATCGGTTTACAACGTTCTCTATAGGAACCATTCGAACCTTCATAACTGATTCATGAAGATTAGTGGTAACCCTCTCCAGATATTCGATTTGATCATAGAATGCTATCTCCAGTTGATTATGTAAGGAGCTACTGGATGATACGAGACTATTCTTAGCGATAATCAGCTCACTCACTAGGTTCATCAATACATCCAGTTTTTCAATATCTACACGGACAGAACGATTTGCCACGGGCTTTGTAGACTGTTTACTTGCCGTAGCGGCTCCTGCCTTTAATGATCCCGGTTCAGTAACTACTTTCTGAATAGATGAACTTATTTCATCCTGCTTAATAGCTGCCAGATATGTAGAAAGTTCATCAGCACCAAGGTGAATGTAATCAGCTACAACATCCTTTACTTCTGAAACACCCATAGCATAGCTTATTAATTGCTCAGGAGTCTCCTTAGTAATAACGAAGGCAGAATAGAATAAATCGTATTTTTCATCTTCTAGATCCTGAGCACTTGGATCCAGCTTTATAATTTCACCATGATCCTCCAAGGTTCTGTTAACCATGAAAGCTCTGGCACCTTTAAGGACACAATATTCCTGTATATATATGGTTAGTCCTACTACATTCAGGTTAAGAGATATGGCTTTAGCAATTGCTTTCTTCTCATGCTCCTCGATCTTTAGGAACCTGAACTTTTCCTTACTGTCTTTTCCTGAAGCAGTCATGGCAGTCTCATCTGCTAAAGATTCTGTCTTATTAGCCTCATCACCAGAGTCTGATTTTCCTAAGCCTGAATTAAGGATTTTATTTAAGGCATTTGTAATATCATCACTACTTTGATCGCCCTCGCTACCATCGGCTTGTATGTTGGCCAGATAAGATTCTAATGCGTCTAATCCTTTAAATACTACATCAACAAGCTCTGATGAAGCCTTCATCTTCCCATTTCGAATCTCTGAAAATACATTCTCCATATCATGGGTAAGCTGTTGCATCTGCTTATATCCCATGGTTCCAGCCATTCCTTTTAATGAATGAGCTGCACGAAATATTTCATTGATGGTAGCTTCATTCTCGGGTTCCTTCTCCAGAATCAGAATATGTTCATTCAGGCTCTGCAGATGCTCCTTTGTCTCTTCGATAAAAATCTCTAGATATTGACTTACGTCCATTTAATGCACCCCCACATTCTTTATGATAGCATCGGAAACCTCATTCAGTGGTAACACCTTATCTACCAGCCCTGTTATCTTAATCATTCTTGGCATTCCGTAGACAATACTGGTTTTTTTGTCCTGAGCTATCACATGAATATTTTTCTTTTTACTTAATTCTGTTATTCCGGCTGAGCCATCACTACCCATACCGGTAAGTACAACACAGGTGATTTCATCATAATCTGTATCTACAAGGGATTCATACATCATATCGGCACAGGGTAAAAGCCCAAAACGTGGCTCTTCTATCGTTAGTCTAATAATATGATTTCCGTCTTTATCCTTTGTAACACGTAGCTGTTTACCGCCTTTAGCTATGTATACCCATCCTTTTTTTAGAACTTCCCCATCTTCGGCTTCTTTTACAGGAACCTGACTTATTGCATTAAGTCTATCAGCAAGGGACTTAGTAAATCCTTCAGGCATATGCTGTACAATAACAACTCCTGCATCCATATCCTTGGGAAGGCTGGGTATAATAGTATGTAGCGCTTTGGGACCACCAGTTGAACAGGCTATTGCGACCAGCTTGTCCTTTGTTTTTGGACTTGTTACTTGTCGTTTCTTTCGTAAAGGCGGTTCCTGTTCATTTAATTCGGTTACTATAACCTTTGGTGGTTTTGTAGCTTCTTCTTTTTGAGATTCAAGTGTGAATTCCTTTTGCGGTGATGTTGCTTTAAGTTTTGGCGGATCAGTAGCTATAGTTTTCTGAGACTCTGACCACTTAAGCTTAGTGGCTACCGCAAGGCAATCTAGAAGTTCATTAGAAAACTTATTACTTCTTAGTTCCTCCAAGCTCTCCGGCTTTGAGATGAAATCAAATGCACCAAGATCCAGTGCTTCTATCGTCTCTACCGCATCCTTATTAGTTACTGCACTTACCACAATAACCGTTGTCTTGATATTTTGCTTTTTGATTTCATCAAGAAACTCTAAGCCATTCATTCTGGGCATGTTAATATCCAAAAGAACCGCATCCACTTTTCCCGCGTTCTCATAGAGCATGCTTAAACCTGCAACCCCATTTATAGCCGCACCAATCACCCTAAATCTCTGGTCTGATTCTATTATATCAGAGATTACCCTTCTCATGAGTGCAGAGTCATCTATAATTAAAATATTTTTCTCATTCATTGAATTTGCCTTTCCATAGACAAAAACGGTCACTTCTTTTCATTTCTTCTAAGTTTACGCTCCTGCTCAAATATGTACTTAATCAAATCTTCTCTGTCATTTTGCATGATATCATAAAATTCAGTGCGATGCTCATATACTCCTGCACGGTCAATCTTTTTCTGTGATGAAATTATATCTGAGATTATATCCAGTTTTTTTAGCTCATTCTTAAGAACAAAATCAAGCCTTATCCTTACTTTGTCACCGGACTTTAATTTCTCTTCAGAATTAAAGCGGCAGCCGCCTCCGCTCAAATCAGTAATAACAGCATGGTTCCATTCTTTATTTAGGTTGGCTAAATTTTTTCTAATTGTTGCTTTTTCATCTGGATGTGCAAAATCTCCTGCTAATAGCTTTTCCTCTAGCTGCACTTCTTCTTCTGTTATCTTCCTGTATTCTATCTCATGAAGGCACTCCAAGCGATAATATTGCCTTCTTTGAATCTTTTCCGGCTTAGAGGTCACCTTAACTATAGCAAGAACCATCTTGTTCTCACGGTATGATTGAACCATTGTACAGTCGCATTGATACAAGCCCTTAATGGTATAAAAATATAATCTATAATTCATCCATTTTTCCAGCAATATAAACATACCATTTTTTATAGGAGTAGCTATACTAATTTTGTCATCCTCTAAAAAATCGACCATTTGACTTACAAGAGTCTTAGATGACTTCATCAATTCACCCTTTTGATCCAATTGTTTTATTTCGATTCTATCCCCTATGTTTACTAACTCTCGCAGCACTATAACCTCCATCTGCCGCTTCAGCGGCATGTAAATCTTTACTTTTTTATTCTGGATTTTAAAAGGTTGGAGAATAGCTGGGCAATACCCTTTTTTCCTTGCTGAATTTCAGGTTCAGTATCACATAACTGCTTTGCAAAGCTTGTTATAAGCTTTGAAAAACTAGAGTTTGGATAGTCACATATTGCAGGTTTTTGTCTCATTACAGCTTTTGATACTGTATTATCTACTGGTATATGTCCCAAGTACTCCAGTTTGAGCTTCAGGAATCTAGTAACAACTATGCTTAGTTTTTCATATATTTCCTCGCCATCCTCATCAGGTGTAACACGATTGGCTATCATCTTAATAACAGTGTCATCAACAGAAAATTCTGATTTTCTGTTCAGTGTTTTAAGCAGAGCGTAGGCATCTGTAATAGAGGTGGGCTCAGGAGTGGCTATTAAAAGTATCTCTGAGCTGGCAGCTACAAATTCCAAGACTGAATCTGCAATTCCGGCACCCGTATCAATAATTACAATATCCACCGTCTGATCTAGTTCAACCAACTTACGTATAAGATATATAATCTGGTCTTTTGTTAGGTTTGTCAGCTCCTG
>SHOH01000047.1:6618-9925 GCA_004294845.1 Anaerolineaceae bacterium | reverse complement strand
TTACCGCTGGTGACTGTAATAACTCTTGATATATGTCTGGGAATATTTTGTTCTTTAACAATTTTTCTTAATTTTTCTGCTTGATCCATATTAATGCCCCCTTAATAGTTGCTTTGCTATGCTCTGAGGATCAATTCTGTCAATATCATCCGGTACATCCTGCCCAAAAGTAGCATAGGAAAGGGGTGCATTAGTCAGCATTCGAATATTGAACAAGTTACCTACACTGCTGGTCTCATCCAGCTTGGTAAAAATCAGATTGTAGCCCACCATTTCAGAGTAAGCCTCCGTGATAGTAATTAAATCACGATACTTAGTCGTGGCGCTAAGTACCAGATAAATCTCTCTTTCCTTTTCCGGAATGGCTTTTAATAGACCTTCTATATCATCTCTTTGATGCTTATTTCTATGGGAACGACCTGCTGTATCCACGAATATAATATCATAATCCGCAAACTCTCTTCTAGATTGTTCCATCTCATCTATATTATATACTACCTTTAAAGGTATGCCAAGGATATTGGCATAGGTTCTAAGCTGCTCAACTGCAGCAATACGATAGGTATCTGAAGTAAGGAATGCTACCTTAGCCTTTTCTTCTACCTTAAATTTTGAGGCAATCTTTGCAATAGTTGTTGTCTTTCCTACTCCAGTAGGACCTATAAAGAAGATATATTTTGGTTTATTACTCTTAAGATTAATGGTCATAGGTTGTCCAAGCTTAAGAACAATCTTTTGATATATAGAGGATAATATATTGTCCATAGAGGCATCCTTCTTAAGAGTCCCCTCGATTTCACTCATTATCTGATTGGCATATTTCTCATCAACCTCATTTAAAATAAGTTGATTATATATAAGCTGTATACAAGCTAGATTCTTGCTTGCAGCTTTGACCTTTTCCTTTGTATGTTGCAGGGCTTCCTTTTCTACTATCTGTTTTTCAAGAAGGCTCTGAAGATTATTAAGCTTTTCCTCTATGGCAGAGGATTCCTTGCTATGACCTTGATTAGGCTGTGGCAAAGGAGCAGGCTCATCATATATAATGTCCGGAAAGCTCTGTTTCTTTGGCATAGTCGCCTTATCATTCTTATAGGTGACATTATCATCAATAGCTGCAGTAACCTCTACAAGGGGCTTTCTAAATAGTCTGTAAAATCCCTTTGGTGATATAGTTTTGATGTTCATAACAATAGCATCCTTACCAAGCTCCTCCTTGGCAAGCATAATAGCATCTGTTTCAGTATTTGCTTGAAACTTCTTAATAATCATTAAACTGTCACCATCCCTACTGACTGTAATTCAACATTTGAGTCAATCTCATTATATGATACCACGGTCAAGTCCCTAAAGTAATCTTGTATAAGTCTCTTAAAATACATTCTTACAATTGGAGATGTAATGATAATCGGGTTTTTCCCCAGCTCCTCCAGTTTCTGAATTTCTGACTGAACCGATTCTATAATTTCTCTTGTAACTTCAGGATCAAGTGCCAAATACGAGCCCTGTTCTGTCTGTTTGACAGAATCCATTATCTCCTGTTCTACCTTAGGGTCTAAGGTCACTACACTGGTCATCTCACCATCAGGGAAATACTTCTTAGATATGGCTCGTTTTAGATTCTGCCTGACATATTCAGTAAGTACATCTATATCCCTGGTAGAGGGTGCGTAATCCGCTAAGGTTTCCAAAATACTGACAAGATCTCTGATAGATATCTGCTCTCTCAGTAGATTTTGAAGAACCTTTTGTATCTCTCCGATGCTAAGCAGCTTTGGTACAAGCTCCGTTATTAATGTCTGGTTTGTTTCCTGTATATTATTAACAAGATTCTGTACATCCTGTCGTGTAAGAAGCTCGTGGATATGGCTTCTGATAACCTCTGTCAAATGTGTGGCTATAATGGATGGAGGGTCAACAACCGTATATCCTAAGGATTCTGCCCTTTCTCTCTGACTCTCTGTAATCCATATAGCAGGTAGGTTAAAGGAAGGTTCAAATGTAGGTATTCCTGTAATCTCCTGCTCGACATAACCCGGGTTCATAGCCATATAATGGTCAAAGAGAATTTCACCTTCGCTAACCTGTATGCCTTTTATCTTAATTATGTATTGATTAGGATTAAGCTGTATATTATCACGCAAACGAATCATGGGTACTACTGTTCCCAGCTCTATTGCGATCTGTCTTCGTATGAGAACAACACGGTCAAGGAGGTCGCCTCCCTGATTCATGTCTGCCAGAGGAATTATACCATAACCGAATTCCAGCTCAATCGGATCGACCTGTAAGAGGGATGCCACATTCTCAGGCTTACGAATCTCGTCAGCCTCTGCCTCTTCGGTGGATACCTCTCTTTCTATGGATTCTATCTCCAGCTTCTCGGCAATGCTTCTACCTGAAAAGATAAAGGCAAGACCGTAACCTCCAAAAAGAAACACATTTAGCGGTGTTACTATAGCTAATATAATCATGCTGGATCCCACAATATATAATACCTTCGGTATGGAGAACAGCTGTCCAATAAGCAGGTTTCCGAAATCTGCCTCCTTAGATACCTTTGTAACCAAAATACCTGTTGCCAAGGATATCATTAATGAAGGAATCTGTGATACCAGTCCGTCACCGATAGTAAGCAATGCATATTCCTGTAGAGCTTCAAGAGCCGGCAAGCCTTGGTTCATCATACCTGTAATTGTACCACCGGCTATGTTTATTACTGTAACTATAAGGCCTGCTATTGCATCACCTTTAACATATTTTGTTGCACCGTCCATGGATCCGAAGAAAGCTGCTTCATCTTGAATTTTCTGTCTTCGTTCCATAGCTTGAACATCAGTTATGGCCCCCGTGTTCAAGTCTGCATCTATAGCCATCTGCTTGCCCGGCATAGCATCCAAGGTAAATCTTGCGGTTACCTCAGCTACTCTTTCCGAACCCTTATTTATTACTATAAACTGAACCAGTATAAGTACAATGAATATGATTACACCTATTACTAAGTTTCCACCGCCGACAAAATCACCAAACACTCTAACAACGCGACCGGGATTACCGGTTGATAGTATAAGTCTGGTAGAGGATACATTCAGTGCTATACGAAAGATTGTTGTAAACAGAATTATTGTCGGAAAAGCCGACATATTAAGGACTTCTTGGGTAAACATTGCATTGAATAAAATCACCAAGGCAATAGAAATATTTAGAGCAAGAAAAAAGTCCAATAAATGGGGACTCATGGGTATGATTAAAAACATGATTGCCGCTAATATATACAATCCAACAGCTATATCATTTCTCTTCATGC
>SHOH01000047.1:0-6518 GCA_004294845.1 Anaerolineaceae bacterium | reverse complement strand
TTATATACATATGCTAGGACTTCCGCAGTCATCTGATAGAGCTCAGCCGGAATCTCATCGCCAACTTCTACGTTATAGTATAGCATCCTTGCTAAGGGTTTGTTCTCTACGATTTCGATATCATTTTCTTTAGCTACTTCTTTAATCTTAATCGCCAGATAGTCTGCTCCCTTTGCCAGAAGTATCGGTGCACCTGCTTCTTCCCTATCGTACTTTATTGCAGCAGCCAGATGTGTCGGATTTGTAATTACAACATCAGCCTCAGGAAGCTGTTGCATCATTCTTCTTTGGGATACTTCCATCATCTTTGACCGAATTCTTCTTTTTATTTGAGGATCTCCTTCTGTCTGCTTAAATTCATCCTTAACCTCTTGCTTGGTCATCCTCATATCTTTTGTAAATCTGAATTTTTGATATAAATAATCTACAACTCCGACACCTAAAAAGATTATAGAAATCTTAATTCCAAGATCGATTACAACATCTCCAATCAAGGCTACTGCCTGAAATAGGCTTATGTCATAAAGAATAATTAGTGTATTCCACTCATTCTTTAAGGTGTCGTAGGCTATGTATCCTATTAAAATAATCTTTATGACCTCTACGACAAGAGTAAATATTTTGTCCTTGGAAAATATCTTCTTAAAGCCACTGATTGGATTCAACTTGCTGAATTTTGGTGTCAATGGCTTAGCGGATATTTTCCATTTGACCTGATACAGAACCACAATAAAGGATACTGCAACAGCTATTAAGTATATTGGAAGGCAGATAATTATTATCCTAAGCACGGAATTTTTTAGTAATCCTTCTGCCATACCTGCTGTAAATTCTCCTTCCAGCATCAAATCGATATTCTGATAGGAGCTGGTGAAGGTTTCTATAAATTTATTTACCATATATCCTATGAATATTTTTAATGTCAAAAACAAAGCTAACAACTCTGCGGAAGTGGTAAGCTCCTTACTTCTTGCTACCTGCCCTTCCTTTCTTGCATCACCAAGCTTTTTAGCCGTCGGTTGCTCTGTCTTTTCGGCTCCTTCAGCAAAGAATTGTAGACGATAAGGAAGCATGTAGCGATGACCAACTCCTACTTCCCAAGAAAATTGTTTCAATATACTCCACCTTATCCTTTTATCATCTCGATAACAGCCCGTAACAAATCCATCATCTCGTTGAAAATATAGTCTGCGACTGATGTTGTATGCCCTATTATCAAATAAAAGACGATAAGTCCAACAAATACCTTCAGCTGCATACCTATAACGAACATATTCATCTGGGGTGCTACCTTTGCAAGGATTCCTAATATTGTATTGACCACTAATATAGCTGCAAATATGGGTAGAACTATACGCATGGCAATTATAAAGTAATCAACTATAAATCGCATCATCAAACGATACATATTCGGTGGAAATACTGCCTCCCCTATGCCTATAAGCTGATATGAATCAACAACTGCCTTTAAAAAATAATGATGCAGATTGGTTACTATCATCAAGAGGAGAATCAGATAACCATATAGATTAGCTGTTATCGTAGTCTGTATCCTTGTAACCGGATCTAGCTGATTTATCATGGAAAAGCCGATCTCCATATCAATTATTTGCCCGGCAAATGCCAGTATATGATATGCTATATTTGAAAACAGGCCCATCAGAGCGCCTGCGATTGCTTCCTTGACAACCAATATCGCAAAACCGATAATTCCTGCGTATTCGGTTGCTGATAATGGAATGGTATAAAACAGTATTATAGATAAAAATATAGAGAATCCCGCCTTAACTCTAACAGGTACAGTTCTTAGAGAAAATAGCGGCGCAGTGTATATAAATCCACTCATCCTCACAAGTATTAATAAAAATAATTCAAAATTAGCTAAAGTAAAGGTCATACGGCATTAATGTAATATGAAAAATTTGAATATAGTTCAATCATAAACTCTTTTATAGATGTAAGCATCCAATTTCCAAAGAGCATAACAACAAGTAAGATTGCAATCAGCTTGGGAACAAATGTGAGGGTCTGTTCCTGAATCGATGTTACTGTCTGCAATATACTAACAATAAGGCCAACGGATAAGGATACAAGCAAGATAGGAGATGCTACCTTTATTATTAAAAATATGGCTTCTCTGGCTATATCAACTACTAAATTCTCATTCATTCCGTTCTCCTTTCAGCTCATTGCTATATGTTAACTAATAGAATGTTCTTACCAATCCTCCGATAATAAGATTCCATCCATCTGCAATGATAAATAAGAGTATCTTAAAGGGCATGGAAATCATTGTGGGCGGTAGCATCATCATTCCCATGGACATGAGGGTGGAGGCCACTACCATATCTATCACAATAAAAGGTATGTATATCAAAAATCCTATAATAAAGGCTTGCCGAAGTTCACTTATAATGAAAGAAGGGATTACAACGGTTATGGGGATTTCATCCACAGTATCGACGGTTGTAATACCTGCTATATCCATAAATAATCTTAAGTCCTTAATGTCTGTCTGCTCCAGCATAAAAGTTCTGAGAGGAGCCACTCCTGTAGTAAATGCTTCCTCCTGAGATATCTCTCCTCTGGATAAGGGCTGTAGAGCATTTGCATTTACCTGAGCAATTACCGGAGACATAATAAAGAAAGTTAAGAATAATGCCAATCCGACAAGTATCTGGTTCGGTGGAGTAGACTGGGTACCAAGGGCTGACCTTATAAAATGAAGAACGATTATTATTCTTGTAAATGAGGTCAGCATAATTAAAATAGATGGGGCTAATGTAATTACCGTTAAAACCAGTAGAATCTGCAATGTAGATGCCAGGCTCTCTTCGTCCTCATCTGTATTTAATCTAAATTCCAATGGTCCTAAGGTGCCACTTACGCTATTCGTTGTACCAGGTACATCATTTGTCGTATCGTCACTTGTAATGGTATCCCCAATATTTGCAGCTGATACCTCTCTCATATTGGTTAAAAGCACCAGACCAATTATTAATAACAAGATGGCAATTACCATCCTCATCCCAAACCGTTTTATTTCCGATGCAATCATGGATACCAACCTTTACTCTTTTTTTCCCTTAATCTTCTCAAAGATTTGACGGAAAGATTGTTTCTCACCTTCATAAGTATCATGAGCTATGACTTCACTTTCATCAAGCTCTGTGATATAAGTGATTTGATCTTTACTAATGCCTAGAACAATATACTTATTAGTTATTTTAACTATCTGCAGCATCTTATTTGTGCTGATTTTGTAAGCCTCAATGATTTTGATGTTACTATCCTTAAATTGTCCCAGCTTGTATCTTCCTACAAATTTAGAAGTATAGTAGGCGGCAATTAAAATAATAATCAATAATAAACATAGGCCAAAAAGTTGTAATATATTATCCGTAGTTGAAAACCTATCCGGAGCCACTTCACTTGTGGCTTCATTAAGGCCTTTCACGATTTCCTCATTACGGGTATTATGTAATATGACCATAGCTTTCATAGGCATCACTTATTAACCAACTGCTTTCTTTACAGCCTCCAGCACTCTGTCAGCTTGGAATGGTTTTACAATAAAGTCTTTAGCTCCTGACTGAATCGACTCAATTACCATGGCCTGCTGACCCATGGCTGAACACATAATAACATTCGCAGCAGGATCCAGTGACTTTATCTTCTTCAATGCCTGAATTCCATCCATTTCCGGCATGGTAATATCCATCATAACTAAGTCAGGTTTTGTTTCGGAATACTTATCAATAGCCTTTAGACCATTTTCAGCTTCTCCTGCGATGTTATAACCATTCTTGACCAAGATATCTTTGATCATCATCCTCATAAATGCTGCATCATCACAGATTAATATACTTTTCGCCATTTTAACTCTCCTATCATAATGTATTATTTTACTGCCTTTGCTTTGTAATTTCAGTTACTCTGATGCCGAAGGCTTCTTCCATTACTACTACTTCACCCTTTGCCACGAACTTACCATTCACAAGAACATCAATGGGTTCTCCTGCGAGTCTATTAAGTTCTATTATAGTTCCCGGTGCAAAATCCAATATATCTTTTATGGACTTACTTGTTCTGCCCAGCTCTACTGTAACCTCAAGCGGTACATCCATCAATAAATCTATATTCTCAGGTGGTACCATATGCTGTGCCATCTGTGAAAATGGTGCGAATTGTGCCGGTTGAATATTTACATCCTGAACCGGCGGCATATAAGGACCTTGCTGATTCATGTAAGGCATGGCATTTGGCATCATGCCGGCAATATTGTTATATGGCATATTTCCTGTAGGTGGACTTGCTTGCTCTATTTTCTTTTCTGCTTGTGCTGGTCTTGGTTCTTCTTTAGGCCTTGAGCTTTGGGGCTTAGGAGGTATCTCACTCTCCATTGAATTGACTGCCATAAATTCTCTGTATAGCTCCTTGGCAAATTCAATAGGATACAACTGCATCAGTACACTGTCAACCAAGTCTCCTATGACCATGTTAAAGGATACTTTGACAAATGTTCCTCTCAAGAAATCCGCTATATCTTCACCAGAGACGCTTTCATCCAAATCTACTTTGGTAGCGGTAGGAGGTGTGATAACTACTCTCGTTTCTAACATTGAAGAAACCGATGTGGCTGCGGAGCCCATCATCTGGTTCATAGCCTCGCTTATAGCGCTTAAGTGAAGTTCGGATAGCTCATTGTCTGTATTGGTCCCGTCACCACCCATCATAAGGTCAGTAATGACTTTAACATCATTTTCCTTTAGAATCAATATATTATTTCCGTCCAAGCCATCCTGATAATAAATTTGAATAAATACACAGGGCTTGTCATAGCTGTTTGCTATCTCTTTCCAAGAGGCATATTCTACAACCGGGGTTGTGATTACGACCCTTTGGTTAACTAAGGAAAACAGAGTTGTTGCGGCTGTTCCCATACTGATATTGGATATCTCACCAATTGCATCCTTTTCCGCGTCTGTCAAATGCTCCGTACCACCTATGTCCTCATCATCGGTACCCAAACCATTAAGTAGAGCATTTATCTCTTCTTGGGACAACATTCCATCCATACCTGTTACTCCTCTCCTCGTATAATTGATGAAATCTTAACCGCATAGGTACCTGCTGAAGCTCCAGGAAGTGCGGTAAATTTATTCAAATTTCCGACATATACGATTAATTCATCGTTTACCTTTGAATCTAACTTGATGATATCCCCCCGTTGCATGTTCACAAAATCATTGATGGAAATTGTGCTTTTTCCTAATACCGCTCTAAGCGGAACCTTTGCTTTTGAAATTGCTATCTCTATCAGATCCTTATAGGATTTATCATCTCTGGACTGCATGGTTGAATACCAGTATTTGGTATTAAGCTTATCTATTACCTGCTCCAAACAGACATATGGAAGACAGATATTCATCATTCCCTCGACGTTACCAATTCTGATATTCATGGTAACTATAGATATCATCTCACTTGGCGAAATTATCTGTGCAAATTGTGAGTTGGTCTCTATACGCATAAGTCTGGGTTCTATCTCAATAACATTTGCCCAGGGCTCGCGAAGAAGGTTAGTACACACATTAATTATTCGTTCTATGATAGAAAGCTCAATCTCAGAAAAATCTCTGACCTTTTCCAGAGGATATCCTCCGCCTCCAAGCATCCTGTCGACTATGGCATATCCTAGATTATCAGCCAGCTCAATAATAATCTGTCCATCCAGCGGAGCAAAATCGATAATTCCCAGCAAAACCGGGTTTGATAATGCATTCGTAAACTCTGAATATGTAACCGCTTCTGAATTGACAACCTCTACCTGAACATTTTTTCGCAAATAAGCCGGAAGATTGGTTGCTAAGAGTCTTCCATAGTGTTCAAATATAATATTAAGTGTCCGAAGGTGTTCTTTCGAAAACTTGGACGGACGTGCGAAATCATAATTCTTGATATGCTTTTCATTCGTCTGCTTAAACTCGTCGGCATCAAGCTCTCCGCTACTAATAGCAGCAAGCAGATTATCTATCTCGTTTTGGGATAAGACATCGCTCATGTTTTTCCTCTCTTCCGTGCCATATAGGGCACTGCCATTGGCGGCACAAAATCCTATGAAAGAAGCCGCTTAGCGGGTTCTTTCCAAAGGTTCAGCTTCGCTGAACCGATTTCTACACCCATAATAACATAAAATATCCATAAAATCATCATTTTTCTTAATTATACATTATATTTCCGAAGGAAACATTAATTACAAAGTCTGATTGGAAAAGCTCCTGTATACGCATAGTAACCTGCTCCCTAATTTTGTCTTTCTTCACTTTGGCATCATCGATAGTGTACTTAGCAAATTCATCTGAAACTATCTCCTTCATATTGTTCTCATGCTGTGAAATTAATGGTTGTAGCTCCAGATAATCATCATGAGTTTTGTTCAAGGATAAGGACAGATAAAGTACAGCATAATGGTCTTCGTCATCGCTCTGTGCCAATAAACAGGTTAATCTCTCATC
>SHOH01000190.1 GCA_004294845.1 Anaerolineaceae bacterium | reverse complement strand
ACCAAAATAAGAAAGGAGTTTGGGTTGTATGAAAATTACCCTAAAGGATGGCTCTGTAAAAGAGTATCAGAACAATATGTCAGTATATGATATAGCAAAGGATATCAGTGAGGGGCTTGCTAGAGTGGCTTGTGCTGCGGAGGTTGATGGACATGTGGTAGACCTTCGCACTCTAGTTGATGCCGATTGCGAGTTGAATATTTTAACCTTTGATAGTGATGCTGGGAAGGCTGCTTATCGTCATACAGCTTCGCATGTATTGGCTCAGGCTGTAAAGAGACTTTATCCTGATGCAAAGCTTGCCATAGGACCGTCTATTGAGAACGGTTTCTATTATGATTTTGATATTGCTCCATTTGATAGAGCTGCCCTCGATGAGCTGGAGAAGGAAATGAAGAAGATTATTAAGGAGGGTGCAGAGCTCACTCGCTTTACCCTTCCCAGGGCTGAGGCTATCTCCCTTATGAATGAAAAGAATGAGCCTTATAAAGTGGAGCTTATAGAGGAGCTTCCTGAGGGTGAAGAGATATCTTTCTATCAACAGGGTGACTTCGTGGACTTATGCGCAGGACCTCATCTTATGAGTACTAAGACAATTAAGGCAATTAAGCTTATTTCATCTTCAGGTGCTTATTGGAGAGGCTCTGAGAAGAATAAAATGCTTACCAGAGTATATGGAACTGCATACACAAAGAATGCAGATTTGGAAGCACATCTTGAGCATCTTGAGGATATTAAGAAGCGTGATCACAATAAGTTGGGTCGTGAGATGGAGTTATTTACTACTGTGGATGTAATCGGTCAGGGACTTCCGCTTCTAATGCCTAAGGGAGCTAAGATTATACAGACAATGCAGCGCTGGATTGAGGATGAAGAGGAGCGCAGAGGCTATATGAGGACTAAGACACCTTTTATGGCCAAGAAGGACCTCTACATTATATCGGATCATTGGCAGAAATATAAAGATGGTATGTTTGTGCTGGGCGATGAAGAGGATGAGGATTCAGAGGTATTTGCTCTTCGTCCTATGACCTGCCCATTCCAGTATTATGTATATAAGCAAAGTCAGAAGAGCTATAGAGATCTTCCTTGCAGATATGGTGAGACCTCAGTATTATTTAGAAATGAGGATTCAGGTGAGATGCATGGTCTTACAAGGGTAAGGCAGTTTACCATATCCGAAGGCCATCTTATCGTAACTCCTGAGCAGGTGGAAGAGGAATTTGCAGGCTGTCTGGATCTTGCTATGTACTGCCTTAAGACTTTGGGACTTGATGGTGATGTAACCTATCGTCTATCAAAATGGGATCCTAATAATAAGAAAAAGTATCTCGGTAATGTAGAGGACTGGGAGAACATGCAGAGTAAAATGCGTGAAATGCTTATTAAGAATAACGTGCCATTTACTGAGGCTGATGGGGAAGCTGCATTCTATGGACCGAAGCTGGATATTCAGGCTAAGAATGTATACGGTAAAGAGGATACCATGATTACCCTTCAGTTGGATTTTGTTTTGGCTGAGCGTTTTGATATGACTTATATAGATGCAGGTGGAGAAAAGAAGAGACCTTATATTATCCATAGAACCAGTATAGGTTGTTATGAGAGAACCTTGGCTTGGCTTATTGAAAAATATGCCGGTATGTTCCCCACATGGCTGTGCCCTGAGCAGGTAAGGATTCTTCCTATTTCTGAAAAATACCATGACTATGCTAATAAGGTGAAGGAAGAGCTTCAGAGGAATGATGTTCTAGTAACAGTTGACAGCCGAGCAGAGAAGATCGGTTACAAGATCAGAGAAGCTAGGCTTGAGCGCATCCCTTATATGCTTGTTGTTGGACAAAAGGAAGAAGAGGAAGGTGTAGTATCAGTTAGAAGTCGATACCTTGGTGACGAGGGACAGAAGTCTCTTGATACCTTTGTTGATGATATCTGCAAGGAAATCAGAACCAAGGAAATACGTAAGATTGAGGTAGAAGAAAAATAAGAGCATATTATCACATCGAATGTTATATATATGCAGAGTGTTATTTGAAATATGTCAAAATAAAATATATGGTTTATATAAGAGATGCTGACCGGCATCTCTTATATTATAAGTGAAGCTACCGATTTTAAAAGGAAAGATGGTTTTAGAATAAATATAATAAACAAGGTCATATATTTTTTATAAAAATTCTATTGACAAGAACCATATATAGATATATGATGACAACTAATATTAATTCAGCTAATTATTACTGAATTTTATAACACAACTAAGAACACTCGTGACTTTAGTCATGAGAGGTTCAATATCAAATAGGTTATGAACCTTACTATAAAATAATATTCTAATAACATTAGATTTGAAAGGAGGCTATTTTTATGAATAATTATCATATCGATACAAAATGTATTCAATCAGGTTATGAGCCTAAGAACGGAGAAGCAAGAGTACTCCCGATTTATCAGAGCACGACATACAAATATGATTCGGCTGAACATGTTGGGAAGCTCTTTGATTTGGCAGAAACGGGTTTCTTTTATACCAGACTTTCTAATCCTACAGTAGACAGCGTGGAAAGAAAGATTGCGGATTTAGAAGGTGGAATCGGTGCAATGTGTACCTCGTCAGGCCAGTCTGCGAGTATGGTGGCTATACTCAATCTTTGCAGCTCTGGTGATCATATTATTTCTTCCGGAACTATTTATGGCGGGACCATAAATCTATTTGCGGTTACACTAACCAGACTGGGAATTGAATGTACATTCGTAGATCCCGACGCCTCTTTAGAAGAGCTGCAAAAGGAAATCAAGGAAAATACTAAGCTGGTATTTGCAGAGACTATAGCAAATCCGTCTTTAGTAGTGGCAGACATTGAAAAGTTGGCAAAGTTTGCCCATGATAATGATTTGCCTCTGATGATAGACAACACCTTTGCAACGCCGATAAATTGCAGACCTATTGAATACGGTGCCGATATTGTAATACATTCAACCTCCAAATATATGGATGGTCATGCAGTGGCTCTTGGCGGTGTAATTATTGATAGTGGGAATTTTAACTGGGATAATGGAAAGTTCCCTGGATTATCTACCCCTGACGATTCATATCATGGTATGGTCTATACAAGGGACTGCAAAAATGCAGCTTATATTACGAAGGCACGGGTTCAATTAATGAGAGATATGGGAATGGCTCCGTCTCCGAATAATGCATTTTTACTAAATCTCGGTCTTGAGACCTTGCACCTTAGGATGGATCGCCATTGTAGTAATGCTATGAGTGTGGCTGAATATCTAGACAAGCATAATATGGTGTCTTGGGTTAATTATCCTGGGCTTAAAGACAATAAATATTATGATCTAGCACAGAAGTATATGCCTAAGGGCACCTGTGGTGTTATATCCTTTGGTATTAAGGGAGGTAGAGAGGAAGCCATGAAGTTCATGGATAATCTTAAGCTTGCTGCAATCGTGGTTCATGTGGCTGATGCCAGAACCAGTGTACTTCACCCAGCCAGTACCACCCATAGGCAGCTTTCCGATCAGCAGCTAAATGAATGTGGTATTACACCTGATATGATTCGTATGTCCATAGGTATTGAGAATGTAGAAGATATCATAGCGGATATTGAACAGGCATTTG
>SHOH01000046.1:12959-20531 GCA_004294845.1 Anaerolineaceae bacterium | reverse complement strand
TATTAGAGATACAGTAAAATCAGAAAAGAAGAATGTATAGAGAAAATATATGGGAGCTAAGATGAATTTATATCACTATTTTGATAAGAGTATAGGGCCATTTGTAAACTTGTCTGATAATACGATTGAGGAAGCCAAACAAGTATTAGATTATATAAGAATTAATAAGCCTGATGTTCAATGTGCGAAGAGACAAGATACATATATTGAAGACAGGCTTTATTATGAAAGCATAATAAGAGATTTGTTTATAAAAAAGGGTGGAAGAGTGGAAAAACACTCACCACACTACATGGTTGTAGAACACAGTCCATGGCTTTCTACATGGTATGAGAATAGTGCATATATAAAAATACCTATTGAGGAGTTTGACATAGCCACCTTATCATTTACATATGGAGACTCTCATCCTACCTTTAGCCCCCGAGTAAATGACGGGAAAGAATATAGGAAGAAGCTTTATAATTATGAGGAAATACTGGAGATAATTGATAAGTATGGATTGCCTCAGGACTGGAATGATGATGGGAAATATGGGCCTGAAAGATATGTTGAGGTTCATATATGGAGTGATGAAGTTATATCAGCTTATAAGAAAAAATGGACTGATATATAGCAATTGATTGCCTAAGAATATATTAAAGCAAGGCCGGTTAGGACTCTCAACAAGAGAACAAATTCATGAGTTCCTAATTAATCGTCATATAAAGCCACCTTCCCAATGAGAATATTTATATCTAATTCTCATTAAGAAGGTGGTATTTGTTACCATAGACACAAATTGTTTTACACTACCTTATAAGAGGAACAAATTGATTTACACTACAGCCCTAGTCTTCCTTGGAGCTATCTTCTGAGTCGGACTCTGAGATAAGCTCTGTATCAATTGGAGTATTTCGTTCTACTACCAGCTTTATTTCATTTGTAGTCATGTCCTTGCTTTTATTTGCTTCGGCTTCGCTACTTTGAGATACTTTTCCGCCAAGGAAGCCGGATATTAGAGCTTTAAGATCTATTCCTAAACCGGAAGCCACACCCTCTGTTACTTGAGTTGTTCCGTTTACAATATCTTGGATTAATTTGGTGTTGTTGCCTTCTCCATACATTGTAATTTTATCAACCTTTGATAGAGGTTGTGCTACATTTTTAGCTATTTCAGGCATCGCAGTCATTATGATTTCTATAATAGCGGCTTCACCGTATTTCTTCATAGCCTCTGCTTTCTTATCAATACCTTCTGCCTCTGCAAGCGCCTTAGCCCTAATTGCATCAGCTTCTGCCAAACCTAATGCTCTTGTACCTTCAGCTACCTGCTCTTTAGCAAACCTTTCTGCCTCTGCTCTTGCTTTCTCTGCTTCAGCTGCTTGTTTATCTTCGTAAAGCTTAGCCTCAGCATCCTTTTGCCGTGCAAATAATTCGGCCTGAGCAACCTGTTCTTGTTTGTAACGTTCAGCATCAGCTTGTGCACGAACCTCAGCATCAAGTGTTTGCTTCATTACTTCAACTTCTTGTTTCTTCAGTACAGCACCACGTTCTGCTCGTGCAATATCAGCATTAACCTTGGCTGTCTCAATTTTCTTTCTTTGCTCTTGCTCTTGAACTGCATAAGCAGCATCAGCCTCAGCCTTTTTGGCATCTGAAATAATTTTCAATTCTGCTTTTTGTATTTCCAACTCATTATTTCTTCGCTCTATTTCAGTTTCAGAAATAATTCTGGCATCATTAGCCTCTTTATCAGCCTCGGCTTGTGCTATTGCAACGTCTCTATCCGCTTGAGCCTTTGCAATTGCTGCATTTCTCTTAATAATAGAGGTGTTATCTGCACCGAGGTCTTTAATTAATCCATTTTCATCTGTTACATTTTGAATATTACATGACAGTATCTCTATACCAAGTTTTTCCATGTCCTTTGATGCTTTTAACATTACCTGGTCTGAAAATGAGTCTCTATCAGTGTTAATCTCTTTCAGTGACAAGGTACCGATAATTTCCCTCATGTTACCTTGCAATGAATCTTGTAAATCCAAAGTAATTTCGTTCGCTGATTTATTCAAAAAGTTTTTAGCTGCAAGCTTAATTCCACTCTCCGTAGTATGTATCCTTACCTTAGCAACTGCATCGACATTTACGTTAATGAAGTCATTAGTCGGAACGCTTAACTCGGTCTTAATATCCACCGTCATCTGACCAAGATATAATTTGTCTAGTCTCTCTAAAAATGGTATTCTTACACCTGCTCTACCAACTAAAATTTTTCCCTCTTTCTTAAGACCGGATATAATAAATGCTTGGTCAGGTGGGGCCTTTACATAACCTATTAATACAATAATTATTAATAATACTAGAACAACTCCTACAACTGGTAATGCCATTAATAAATATTCCATGTTTTCTTCCTCCTATTAGTATTTAATATTTATATATGTATATCATATTAGAACAAGCTTTATGTCGAATTATTTATATATTATCAATTTTGATTTTATTTGGCAATTAAAAACCCTACTTTTAATGATTTTCTAATTTTATTATAATATAATGAATTATAGATTTGTTTTGGAGGAATATATATTGGGTTTCTATGTAATGGCAGAAGCAAATGTAAATCTTTTTGTGGAGTATCTTAATCCTGAAAGTAAAGAGAAGGTACTATTTCTTCATGGATGGCCTGGCAGTCACCGATTATTTGAATACCAATTAGATGATTTAGGAGGACATAAAGGAATAGGTTGTATTGCTCCTGATCAGCGCGGATTTGGAAGCTCTGATAAACCTACATACGGTTACGATTATGATACACTAGCAGATGATGTACGATGTATAATAGATCAGTTGGGTATAAAGAACATAACTTTGGTAGGACATTCTACAGGAGGAGCCATAGCTATACGGTATATGGCAAGACATCATGGTTATGGAGTGTCTAAGCTGGTATTATGTGCAGCTGCAGCACCAAGTTTGATTAAACGTCCGAATTTTCCTTATGGGCAGCCTGAGGAGGTCATTATCGATATAATTGAAGGAACCTATAAGGATCGCCCTAAAATGCTAAAAGGCTTTGGTGATATGTTCTTTTATCAGTATATAAGTGAAGCATTTTCAGAATGGTTTTTCCAATTAGGGTTGGAGGCAGCAGGATGGGCTACTGCTAAGGTAGCTATAACCTGGATTAAAGAGGTACTTTTTCAAGATATGAGGAACATACATGTTCCGACTTTAATTATGCATGGAAGACACGATCGGGTCTGTTTATTTCCTTTGGCAGAGGCTCAGAATAATGAGATTAGAAACTCAAAACTGGTTGTGTTTGAAGAAAGCGGTCACGGTCTATTCTACGATGAAAAAGATAAATTTAATAAAGTATTATTAGATTTTATTAGAGCTTAATTATATAACAGACTGAAAAGAATCACGAGTGAATTTTTCAGTCTGTTTTTGATTGTCAATACCAATCCTCAGGTATCGGATTACTATCCTCGAATATTTTCGGATTTCTTTGTAGGAATTCCGAGGTTATATTAGCCATCTCTACAGCGTCACATAGAACACTTTCAGCATCACCGATTTTCCCCCTTTTAGCCACTCCATAATGTAATAATGGAGGTAGTATCTTATCGTAATTCTGTGAAATATCTCCACCTGTAAAAAAGTGAGAATGAAATGGTCGGTCAATTATTCTTCCATCGGGGGCTTTGATTTTTAGTTGCCTAGGCTTTTCCATTAAGCGATTAGGAATGTGATTCCATTCTTCCACACCATGGATGTAAGTGTTCTTTTTTAAGCTACTTCCGAGAAACAGAATTTTAGCTTTTCTATCATATAGCTTCCCCCAGCAACCATTTCTTGAACATGGTGTATCAAAGTGTTCTTCACCGGAGGTATAATATGCTGCGTCCTTTCCCAAGGCGGCAACAGAATGGGTGGGATGAAGTGAACGAATTACACCCGGTCTTTTAAGGAATAGATTTGTTAGGATGCCGACACAAGATGGCTCTGTCATAGGGTCATATACATTGTATTCATCGTTAATCTGTTCCCAGGTATGAGTTGGGAAAATCAAAAGACCATCGTCTTGTAGATACTGGATAAAGGCATCTAGTACAGTATCAGCCCCTCCCTCAACTTCTCCGATTGCTTTCATTGATGAATGCACCATTAAGGTGTCCGTAGGTAATATCTCGATTTTTGATATGGATTCTAGTAGATCCTGTTTTGTATACATATGGTTACCTTCTTTCCATTGTAAAGTGTACCAGGTACGACTCTGGTACCTAAAATAGAGTTAATTGATCATATTGATCCTTCTCTTCAAATTCATGAAGATAATGAAAGCATTGTTTGGTATCATATATAATATCATGAGATGTACACTCTTGTCTTACTATAGACATTAAATTATTGTGATTGGAACTTCTCACGTCATAGGAGTTGCCGTATGTTTTTATGTAAAGATCCTTAAGTCCTGGGAAATGCTCATCTAGCTTCTTATAGAAATACTCTCTATTTCCTTCTCTAAGGGTTAATCCCATTCCAAAGCATATAATACCATGAACCTTTGCTTCTATACAGTAATCAAGAAGTCCTCTGATGTTTTCCTCTGTATCATTGATAAATGGCAAGATGGGATCCAGCCAAACCACCGTAGGAATGTTGTTATCACGCATAATCTTCAGTACTTCATATCGCTCCTTTGTGGTGCTGACATTAGGTTCAATAATTTTGCATAAGTCCTCATCATAGGTAGTCAGTGTTATCTGAACTACACATTTTGTCTTGTTATTTATCTTCTTTAGCAAATCTAAATCTCGCAGTATTCTGGCAGACTTAGTCTGAATAGCTAATCCGAAACCATAGGATTCGATAAGCTCCAGACACTTCCTGGTATTACCCAGCTTTTCTTCCAGATGAATATATGGATCACACATTGCGCCTGTTCCTATCATGCACTTCTTTCTCTTACGCCGAAGGGCATCTTCTAAAAGGATAGGAGCGTTACTCTTGACCTCAATATCCTCAAATTCATGATTCATCTGATAACATCTACTTCTTGAATCGCAATAAATGCAACCATGAGTACAGCCACGGTATATATTCATACCATTCTGGGCGGACAATATTCCTTTTACTTCTACTTCGTGCATGTATTTCTCCTATGAATATAAGCATGAGTAGAAAAAATCTACTATGCATTCCTTAGAATATTATAGCTTATGAGTTTGCTTTTTACAATTAAACCTTTACTAAAGTGTACCAGGTACGGTACCTGGCACCAAATATAAATAATTGACATGATTTGCCTATTAGATTATGATATCTATATAAATCAAAGCTTCTGATAGCGGTGGGGGAAGAAATGGGGAAATCAAAAACAAAAATTCTTATACTTATATTTAGCGTGCTTCTATTTATATTTATTACTGCCGGTTGTAGCAGAGTTTTAAAACAATTAGTTTATAATCAAAGGGATGATTCTTATAAGAATTCAGTATATGAGTCGGCAAAAGCTGCAAATTTAAAAGGTGTAAATCTAGTAGAATCCAATGAGGTTGAGAATGGTCTGAAATATTTTGAAGATGCCCTTGATTATGCCAAGGAATATCAAGAGTTAGAGTATGTCGGTGAAAGTGATGTGTCCGGAGAATTATTGAGTGATGCCTACAATAATCTATGCTGGGCTTATTATTTATTAAGCCAATTCGAATTGAGCCTTGAATACGGAGATTTAGCAGTTGAAATACTGCCAAATGATAGTGCGGAGTATAATAATAGGGGCAATGCATATTATGGTTTGGGAAAATATAATGAGGCGATGGCAGATTATGATAAGGCTCTTGAGATAGACAATGAATATTCATATGCTCACTTTGGAAAAGGATTGATACATTATAATTATGAAGAGTACGAAAAATCTCTTAAAGAATTTGAGAATTGCTTGCAGAATAGACCGGATGATATAGATGCATATCATTATATAATATGGTGTCATTATAATATGGGAAGTTACGATGAAGGAATTGAAGTAGCTGATAAAGCCTTGTCAATTGATAAAAATAACCTTGATATATACGATGCCAAAGGATATAACATTATGGCTAAGAGTGGTTTCAAAGAAGCTGAAACCTACTATAAATCTATAGCAAATAATTTTAATGATAGAATTGAAGCACAACTATTAGTGGGAATTCATTATTATAATAATTATGATTATATGGCTGCGCTAGAATATTTTTCTATCATAAAAGATAAATTTGCTTCCAACACAGATCTAAACTGTTGGATTATATCATGCTATACCGCATTGGGATATATGGATGAAGCGGATTCCTTTTTTCAAGAAGTATTGGAAGCAGGGGATGCAACCATTGAATTTTGTAATCACATTGGCAACATGTTTACTGATCAGGGATATTACATAGAATCTATTAAGTATTATGACCAAGCAATTAATATGGATAAAAAAGATAGAACGGCATATTCGAATAAAATGTACTCTTTATATTATGGTAAACGGTATACTAGGTGTATTAATCATGGTAATGAAATGATTAAAATATTCAAAGAAGACTATGATCTTATAGGATATATAGCTGAAAGCCATTATAACAAGTCTGACTATGAGGAAGCCCTACATTTCTATGAGCGCGCTTTGATGTTAAGACCGAATGATGACTTATTGTTATCTTATATCAGTGATGTCTATGCAATATTAGGTGATTATGAAAATGCGGCAAGTTACGCAGATCAAGCCATATCAAAGAATCGAAATAATGAAACTGCTATTGCCGTAAAGAGAACAATTGAAAACAGGCAAAGACCGATTGAAGTGCAGATAGAAGAATTCGTAAGAACAAATTACTTATATTACAATGTAGATAAAGATATTGACCAAGCTTTTCAAACAAAGAACATGACAACAAATCTGGACATCGCTAAAGCACTAGAGAATGTGAAAAAGTCAGACGATATATTTACATTTTGCATAATGGATGAAGCTTTTGATTACTATTATGAATATTATATGACTAATGTAGAGCATCAGGGCTATGAATATATGGATTACATTAGGATATATGATTTTAATACTAATACAGATGACCAGATTATTGAAATTTTGGATTCCATTGAGGAACCTGAAAACAGGATTCTTGCAATTGATCTCCGTATGAACGGAGGAGGAGATACATTAGCCGCAAGTAATATACTTGATGCATTGCTTCCCAGCTGTGTTACATGTACATTAATTGATAAGAATGGATATACATATAATTATTACTCTGATGCATCACAGATTAAATTTAAAAAAATATTTATTCTGGTTGATGAGTATAGTGCAAGTGCTGCTGAACTGTTAACATTGGGGCTTAAGACATACTTAAATAATGTTACCGTGATTGGTGTAAACACATTCGGTAAGGGTGTTGGACAGCTGGTCTATGAGGATAAAAACAGAAAACTTTTGGTTTTTGTGGTAAATCATTTCTGGAATGTAAGGGAGCAGAATATCAAGGAAACTGGTATATCCCCTGATGTGGAATTGATTTCAGACGAAGTATCTGATTATCTGGATGTTAT
>SHOH01000046.1:0-12859 GCA_004294845.1 Anaerolineaceae bacterium | reverse complement strand
ATAGCCAAGCCATTCTTAGAAACCTTAGAATTGAGCAAGAAGCAAATAGATGAGATATGTTATGGGATATCGATTCATGTAGATGATAAATCGGATTTATCTGGTGAACGAACGCCTACAGCTTTAAGTATTGGTGATAGTGATAATATTGATAGATTTGATGTATTTAGAATCCATGAAAATCTAAATAGAATTTCATTCACAGAACTACCTTATCAAGAACAAATAGATTATGTAACTAAAGTTCTTGATAAATTATATAGATACAAGAGTATCGAATTAGGAACAAAAGTCGCAACTGATATATGGAGTGATAAAATTTCTTTTCAAATACAATTCTATGAAAGGTTAAAATCACAGCTTGAATCAAGTAATTTTCCTTTATGATTTCCTTGGTCCCGTAGATTCTCTTGTTATGAATTTTGCTCGCAGCAATAGCTTACTGGTGGATATGCCATGTACCAGTCCGTCAAGTAATAGGAAAGCGCTTTTACCAAGGTCGGTTCTGTCCTGTCTGATTGTTGTTAAAGAAGGAGATAGCTGTGATGCAATAGGCAGATCATCAAAACCTATTACACTGATATCCTCCGGTACCCGTAGACCATGCTTTAGTACCTCTGCTATTACACCGGTAGCGATAAGATCACTGGCGCACATAATAGCAGTAGCGCCGTCTTCTAAGAAGCCCGGAACATAATCCTTGGCACAGTCCGGCACATAATATCCATATTGAATAAGCTTTTCCTCGGGAACAAGCCCATGCTTAATGATGCTATTTATAAAGGCCTGATTACGCTGCTCGGATACCATTGAGTTCTTGGAACCGTTTAGGAAGGCTATTTTTTTATGCCCTAAATCATGCAGATGGCTTACGGCTGAATCTATACCCTCATTACTGTCTGTACCGACATATCCCACATGGGCGTTTTTCTCAATATAATTATCGAGTAAGACGGTGGGAACAGTTGTCTTGTTCAGCTGCTTAACCCAATCATCATGCAAGGTAAAGCCGAGTAGAAAGGCCCCGCTATAACCGTTCTTTAGCATATAGGAATCATATTTTTCTTCAGTCTGAAGGGTCAGATTTGTTGGAATTACAGAGACATCCCATTTTCTTCTGGCTGCAGATAGCTTAAAACCTACGATAATCTCGTAGCCAAACTGCTCTATGTTCTCATAGTCCATATTTTCAATGAATATGCATACTTTTCTTGATCCGGACGCTTTTAGCTTTCTTGAAGTATAACCCATCTCTATTGCAGTATCTAATACAAGCTGTCTAGTTTCATCGCTGATATCACTGGCATTATTCAAGCCTTTTGAAACCGTACTGACAGCTATACCTAATCTATTTGCAATATCTTTAATCGTTACCATGGATTACCCTCCAATATGTATTTTCATTATTCACAGTATAACCCTTCTTATTCTCATATTCAATGTTTCTTTTTTAATTATAAGGGGTTTTGTCTTATTATAAATAATTATTCTACGAAAATTACGAAAATATCTGTAATAATTGAGATTATAAAGCATGCTAAATTAAAAATCAATGATTAAAACATCATATAATGATTCTTATGCTTCTAATTCCTATCATACATAATAATTAATTTCAGCTCATAATTATTTATATTGCCAATAAAGCAATATATAAACGAATAGATATTATAAAATATTACTAAAACTAATTGACAAATAATCAGTTTGATGTTATTCTATGAATATAGTTTCGAAAACTTCCGAAAATAACATTTTATTCGATATATTAACAGCTTCAGTATAACTAAGAGAGAGCGTGAGTAATGATAAAAAATACAAAGAAAAATAGCCATAGATTAACCAGAGGTGCCGGAGTATTACTTCCTATAAGTGCTTTACCTTCTAATTACGGCATCGGAACATTTGGAAGAGAGAGCTTTGAATTCGTTGATTTTCTTGAAAGAATAGGATGTAGATATTGGCAGGTCTTGCCTATAGGTCCTACCAGTTATGGAGATAGTCCTTATCAATCCTTTTCTGCCTTTGCAGGTAATCCTTATTTTATTGATCTTGACATATTGATTGAAGAGGGATTGCTTAAACAGCAAGAAATTGACGCTTATGATTGGTTAAAATCAGAAGACCAGATTGATTATGGCTTAATTTATAATAGCAGAATGAAGGTCCTTCAATTAGCTTGCAGTAGAAGTCAACATAAAGATAAGAAAGAGTATATGGATTTCTGCAAAAAGAACATGTATTGGCTTGATGACTACAGCTTATATATGGCAGTGAAAACTCATTTTGACAGTCATGAATGGCTTTTGTGGGATGATGATATCAAGAACCGTGAGCTAGAAGCAATTAAAAAATATAAAAACCTTCTTAAAGATGAAATTGAATTATGGAATTTTGTGCAGTTTAAATTTTACGAGCAGTGGAATAGCCTTAAGGCGCATGCCAATAGCAAAGGTATTAGTATTATCGGTGATATTCCTCTATATGTTGCAATGGATAGTGCCGACGTATGGGCTCATCATAAATTGTTTGAGTTGGATGAAAGAAAAAACCCCATAAATGTTGCAGGTGTTCCCCCTGATATATTCTCGAAGGACGGTCAAAGATGGGGTAATCCCTTATATCTCTGGGATGTAATGGAGCAAGATGGATATAAGTGGTGGAGAGAACGGATGAAGACATCGGGAGAACTATATGATGTCATCCGTATAGATCATTTTATCGGTGTAGTTAATTATTACTCGATACCGTCCGAAAATAAAACCGCCGCAAACGGTAGTTGGAAAAAGGGTCCCGGAATGAAGTTGACGGATGTTATAAAGGATGCCATAGGTAGTGCTAAGATAATTGCTGAGGACTTGGGAGTCCTGACACCGAAGGTAATTGAGTTAATAGAGAAAACCGGATTTCCCGGAATGAAAGTTCTGGAATTCGGACTAGATGGTCCCATAGATAATCCCTATCTTTTGCACAATTACAGAGACGCTAACATAGTAGCATATACCGGCACACATGATAATGAAACTCTTGTGGGATATCTAGGTAAAAAGAAGAGAAAAGATTTGAAATTCTTACTCAAATACTTTAATACTAAAGCAGTTAAAAATTTACCAGATTCTATTATAAGAGCTTTATATGCAAGCATTGCAGATGTCGTAATCATCCAAATGCAGGATTTATTAAAACTAGATAACTATGCAAGAATGAATTATCCTTCAACAATAGGGAACAATTGGACTTGGAGACTATTAAGAAGCCAGTATAAGTTAATAGATGAAAAATCACTATACGAGTTGGCATATCTGTATGGACGGATAATAATTGAGAAACAAGAGAATGAACAAGTGATACCCAGCTAAAAAGTATTGGAGGCAACAATGGATAACAGTTTTAAGACTAATGTAGGTCTGATTTTAGATTTGGATTATGGTAAATCTATCAAAGATGCTAGCGATATTGAGCTATATAATGCTGTAAGCAAAGCAGCCATGAGAACGATTGACAAGGATTGGGGTCTGTACTCATCCAGGAAAAAGGTTTGTTATCTTTCAATGGAGTTTCTAATTGGCCGTATGATATACAGTAATCTCTACAATATGGGTTTGATGAAGCAGTTTACCGAGCTGATGAGTGAGAATGGCATAGATATTCGTATTTTTGAGGATATAGAGGATGCTGCTCTTGGAAATGGTGGTTTAGGAAGACTTGCAGCCTGTTTTTTAGATTCGGCTGCAACTCATGGAATTGTTCTAAACGGATACGGTATTCGTTATAAATATGGCTTATTTAAACAGGAATTTGAAGAAGGATTTCAAAAAGAGTTACCAGATGATTGGCAAAGATTTGGCGATCCGTGGTCAGTCCGTAGAGATGAGGATACGGTTCGTATAGATTTTAAGGATCAGTCGGTACTTGCGGTTCCTTACGATATGCCGGTTATCGGATATGGAAGTAAAACCATAAATACACTTCGCTTATGGCAGGCTGAACCTACGAAAGCATTTGATTTTGAGTTATTTAACAATCAGCAATATGACAAGTCTGTAAAAAACAGAAGTGAAGCAGAAGCAATATCAAGTCTTTTGTATCCCAATGACAATACAAATAAAGGCAAGAAACTAAGAATAAAACAGGAATACTTCTTTACCAGTGCATCCTTACAGGATGTAGTAAGAAAATACAAGAAAAAGCACGGAGATGATTTTAGTAAATTTTCCGGTGAGTATGTATTTCAGCTAAATGACACACATCCGGTTCTTGCTATACCGGAGCTAATCAGGCTACTGGTGGAAAATGAAGGCATATCATTTGCAAAGGCTCTACGTATAGCTAAGGATTCCTTTGCCTATACAAATCACACTGTTATGGCAGAGGCTTTGGAGAAATGGGATGCTTCCCTTCTAAGGTCAGTGGTACCGAATGTTTATAAATATATAGTATTGATTAACAAAGCATTAATCGATGAACTTAAGTCCTTTAACATAGTAACAACTGAAGAACAGAGGAAGTATTTGATTATAGACGGTAAAGTTGTTCATATGGCTCGTATGGCTATATTCGTAGGCTTTTCAACGAACGGTGTTGCATGGCTTCATACTGAAATTCTTAAGTCAGATGCGCTGGCGGAATGGTATCAACTATATCCGGGGCGGTTTAATAATAAGACCAATGGTATTACACAGAGAAGATGGCTTGCCCTTGCAAACATGGAGCTTGCAGGATTTATAACAGATAAAGTTGGCGATTCCTGGATTGCAGATCTTAATGTCCTAAAGAAGCTGGAGAAATTCGCTGATGATAAGGATGTGATAAAGCAATTTAGTGATATTAAGCAAGTTAAGAAGAGACAGTTGGCTGATTACATCTATAAGCACGAAGGAATAAGAGTGAATCCGGATTTCATATTCGATATCCAAATAAAGAGGCTCCACGAATACAAAAGGCAGCTACTGAATGCATTTTCCATTCTTGATATTTATTATGGACTTAAGGATGGAAGAATAAAAGAATTTAATCCGACAGCATTCATATTCGGAGCAAAGGCAGCGCCGGGATATTACAGGGCAAAGGGAATTATTAAATATATCAACGAAATTGCTAAAATGATTGCTGCAGACCCTGAGGTAAATGATAAGCTGCAGGTGGTCTTTGTTACTAATTATAATGTCTCCTATGCCGAAAAGCTTACTCCGGCTGCGGATGTGTCCGAGCAGATTTCAACAGCCGGTACAGAGGCTTCGGGAACAGGTAATATGAAGTTTATGCTTAACGGGGCAGTAACACTCGGAACCTATGATGGAGCCAATGTAGAGATTGTCGAACAGGCTGGTATGGAGAATAACTATATCTTTGGTGCGAGAGTAGAGGATATCGAGAAAGTTAAAGGTACCTATGATCCGGTAAAGATATATAAAAGTAACCCAAGGATTAAGAAGGTAATTGATACCTTGGTGGATGGGACCTTTGATGACGGTGGCACAGGAATGTTTAAAGAACTTTATGATTCATTACTTGTAGGTGCCAGCTGGCATAAGCCAGATCATTACTACATTCTATTGGATTTTATATCTTGCTGTGATGCAAAGCTAATGGTGAACAAGGATTACTCTGACCAAATGTCATTTAGGAGGAAATGCTTTATTAATACGGTCAATGCAGGTAAATTCTCCAGTGACAGAACCATAAGAGATTATGCCCTTCAAATATGGAATTAATAAAAGTATTATCGTAGCGCAAGCGATTGCGCATAAAAAGACAAAAAAACATATATTAATAATTGCCGACTATACAATATAGATAAAGAATATTACCAATAGACTTTAAAAAAATACATTGACAACAAAGATATACCATGCTATGATCTATATATGAACAACCGATTGCGCATAGAAAATGGAGATTCTTATGAAGTATATCAACAAACAAAGTTCGTCAAAAAACATCACAATTGGTGATATTGCTAGAGATTTGGGATTGTCCAAGACAACAATATCGAGAGCCATATCCGGTAAAGGAAGAATTGGAGCAGAGACCAAGAAAAGAGTTCATGATTATATTTTAGAACATAATTACAGACCTAATTTAGTTGCAAAAGGCTTAGCGCAATCAAAAACCTATAATATTGGTGTTGTTCTTCCTGCTGATGCAAATCTTACTGAAATACCATTTTTCCAAAGCTGTTTGATGGGCATATGCGAAGCGGCTGCCAGTATGGACTATGATGTATTGATCACCACAGTAACTGATGATGACATTTCACTATTAAAGCGACTAATAGATAACCAAAAGGTTGATGGTATAGTATTGACCAGATCCTTAGTTCACGATTTACCTGCAGAATATTTGAAAGATACGGGCATTCCCTTTGTTCTAATCGGTACAAGTGAAGATGGTGACATCGTTCAAATCGATAGCGATCATGAAGCCGGATGTTGTGAATTAACAACTTTGGTTCTCAAAACCGGGTGTGAGAGAGTAGCTTTATTAGCAGGAAATCAAAATCACATGGTTAATCGCAGTAGATACCAGGGTTACAAGAAAGCTTTTTTGGATACTGGTAAAGAGATTGATAATGACCTGGTATTTTTAAACACTAATAATAACATACTTATCCAGAAAGCTGTTAATACTATACTTGATAGAGGAGCTGACTGTATTCTTTGCTCAGATGATTTTATTTGTTTTAGGGTTCTTACACATTTGGAAGAAATGAATATTGCAATTCCCGACAGAATTAAGGTGGCGTCTTTCTATAACAGTAGTCATCTTGAAAATCATAATCCACCGATTACCGCGCTTAATATTAATATTAAAGAGTTAGGAGTTACAGCAGGCAAGCATTTAATTAAGATTATTTCTAGTGGAACTGCATCTCATAAATCCTTAGTTAATTATGAGATTGTATTAAAAAAATCAACTAGCTAACCCTCTGATAGTCAGAGATTAGTATAGAAAAGTTAAGGAGGAGTAAAATATGAAAAGAAAGCTATTTGCAATACTGATGGCAATGCTACTGATTGGTACTCTGTTTACTGCATGTGGTAAAAAAGATGAGGAACCAAAGGATAACGGCAAAGGAACTACTACTGATGAAACAGATAAGGAAAAGCCAGATGACACATCAAGTGGTGATGTTACATCAGACCCGGTTACATTAACTGTTTGGGAATCTACTGGTGGACCGGATGAATTTATCAAGCAGGCAGGGGAAGCATTTACAGCTAAGTATCCTAACATAACAATAGAGTTTGTTAATGTTGAGCTTGGTGATTCTTCTACACAGATAGCACTTGATGGACCGGCAGGAGTTGGACCGGATTTGTTTGCGGCACCCCATGACAAGTTAGGTGAGCTTATGACCGGTGGTCATGTATTACCTACTGCTAATGTAGATGCTGTAAAAAGCAATGCGCTTGGTGCAACAATTGATGCTTTGACATATGATGGAACCATGTATGGTTATCCGGTTTCTGCTGAGACTTATGCATTATTCTATAATAAAGCACTTATTTCTGAGGATCAGGTTCCAAAGACCTGGGAAGAGGTAGTGACTTTTAGTGAGAAATTCAATGCAGAGAATAGCGGAAAGTATGGATTTATTATGGATGTTGGTAATGGTTATTATACTATTATCTTTACTACCAGTGATAATAATCGTCTATTCGGACCTTCCGGAACCGATACATCTAATACTAATATCAATTCACCAGCCAGTGTTGAAGGAATGAAGTTCTTCCAGGGATTAAGAAATATTCTTGATGTTCCTGCAGCTGACTTGACCACATCAATTACAGATGCTGCATTCTCCAGTGGTAATGCTGCTCTTTATATTACAGGTTTATGGAATGTAGCTAATTTTGAAGATGCAGGAGTAGACTTTGGTGTAGCTTCACTACCAAGTCTTCCCGGTAATGACGCACCTGTTGCTTCATTCTCAGGAACAAGAGCTATGTTTGTATCAGCATATACTGATTATCCTGATGAAGCCGCTTTATTTGGTGAGTTCTTAATGAGTGAAGAAATGCAAAAATTAAGATTCGATCTTACAGGTTCATTACCTTCAATTAATATTGCTGTTGATAGTCCTTATATCAAAGGCTTCTTAGCACAGCTTGATTATGCTTTCCCGATGCCTTCAATTCCAGAGATGGGTGCTTATTGGGATGCTATGAATGCAGCCAGCGCTAATATATGGAACGGTGCAGATATTCAAGCAGAGCTTGACGCATGTAATAGTGCAATCTTAGGTCAATAAAATTAGGACTGTTTCAAATCTGTCTAAGGTATGGGGCTGTTTCATAATTACTTTGGGGGCATACTTATGTTCCCTCACACACTGATTAGTAGTACAGTTTACTATGATTTTTGTGGATTATGAAACAGCCACAACACTTAAAACACATTTTGAAATAGTCCTTTTTTAGTAGACGCTAGAAGGATGGGTGATAATGAATACAAGACTTAAGGAGGATGGTTCCTCAAGACAAAAGGTACTGTTTACATCTATACTATTTATGGGTTTGGGACATATAGTATATTTCAAACAATATATAAAGGGTCTCTTTTATGCATTGTTTGAGATTGTAATATTAATCATGATTCCAACTATAGTCAGTAAGTTAAATGATATGGTCACTTTGGGAGTTTTAAAACCAGAACTTCCTGTGAAAGAGCGTGACCATTCGATATTTATGTTAATTGATGGCGTTATTGTTCTGGCTATTCTTTTTATATTTTTTATTATTTATATAATATCAGTTCGTAGCGCTTTGGCAGAGTATAAAGAGTATTGTATAGATAAGAGGCTAAAATCAAATAGAGAGTCTATATCAAGAGCTTTAGGAAAAGCATTCCCTATATTTGGTCTTGCACCTTCAGTTGGGTTGATTATATTTTTGGTTGTAGTACCTCTTATATTCTCGGCTTTGGTTGCTTTTACCAATTATTCTGCACCTAAACATATTCCACCTAATAATACAGTTGATTGGGTTGGTATGGATAACTTTGTTGCCATGTTCGGTGGAGAAGCTGTGTGGACTTCTGCTTTAGGAAGAGTAGCTCTATGGACTATAATATGGGCAATACTTGCCACTGCTACTTGTTATTTTGGTGGAATGATTATGGCAGTAGTGCTAATGGATAATAAGCTTAAAATTGCTCCAATATTTAGAGGGGTTTTTATTCTTCCTTACGCAGTGCCGTCTGTTGTAAGCATGTTAATATGGCAGAACTTACTTAATGGTTCTTTTGGTACAGTAAACCGTACTCTAATGCAGCTAGGATGGATAGATAAAGCTATTCCTTGGTTAAGCAACGAATGGGTAGCTAAATTCACTACTATATTAATAAATCTTTGGGCAGGATTTCCTTATTTTATGCTTCTTATTACGGGAACAATGACAGCTATATCTGCTGATTTATATGAGGCAGCCAAGATTGATGGGGCGGGTAGGTTTCAGGTTTTTAAAAAGATAACATTGCCAATGGTTCTTTATCAGACAACGCCACTAATCATTATGTCATTTACTCATAATATTAACAACTTTGGAGCTATATTCTTCCTTACAGGTGGAAATCCGGTTGTATCAGATTCGACAACAACAAGTGCAGGAGGAACAGATATACTGGTTTCTTGGATTTATAAATTAACAGTTAATCTGATGAAGTATAATTACGCATCGGTACTAGCAATAATGATATTTATAATTCTTGCTCCATTTGCCATATTCCAATTTAGGCGAACTAAATCATATAAGGAAGGAGAATTCTAATGGGAAATAAGATAATAAAGCGGACAAATTTAATGATCCTTCTTTTAATACTAACAATAATTTCTCTAGGTGTCCTCTACCCTTTGGTATATGTGGTAAGTGCGGCGTTTTCACCTGGGAATTCTATTGCATCTCTTAATATTATTCCTTTTGGAGATGGAATTACATTAGACCATTTTAAGCATTTGTTTGATAATACTAATTATCTAACTTGGTTTAAAAATACTTTAATAATTGCACTTTGGACATCATTTTTAACTATTATTGTTGCTTCCTTGGGAGCTTATGTGTTTTCTAGATTCCAATTTACAATTAAAAAAAGCATGATGTTACTGATGCTTATTCTGCAGATATTCCCTTCCTTTGTTGGAATGGTTGCAATCTATGTAATCCTTCTACGAATTAATGGACTTGACACTCTGTGGGGACTGGTTTTAGTATATCTAGCCGGTAATATACCATATAACACATGGCTGGTAAAAAGTTATATAGATACCATTCCAAAGAGCATTGATGAATCTGCAAGAATAGATGGTGCTAATAATCTATTGATTTTTAGAAAGATAATCATGCCAATTGCGAGGCCTATTATAGTTTTTCTTGGAATAACAAGCTTTACTGGCCCTTGGATGGACTATATTTTTCCGAAGATGATTCTGCGGTCAGCTGATAAACAAACCCTAGCTTTAGGATTGTTCAGCTTTGTAACTGATAAGAAAAATGAGTTTACTGTTTTTGCAGCCGGTGCTTTATTAGTGGCAATTCCATTTATAATATTTTTCATTGTAACTCAAAAGACAATGGTAACTTCATTCGGTAGTGCTGCTGTAAAAGAATAGATTATATTAGAAAGAGGCATAAGATGATGACAGAATTTGGCTACAATGCTAATTATTTGACAAGAGACGGGCAACCTTGGTTCCCTGTTATGGGAGAGATACATTATTCCAGAGTCCCTAAAGAAGACTGGAAGGAATCCTTATATAAAATGAAAGCCGGAGGATTAGACATTGCTTCATCCTATGTGATATGGATTCATCATGAGGAAATCGAAGGAGAGTATGATTTTAATTATAATAAGGATCTAAGAAGCTTTGTTGAAGCATGTCTGGAATGTGGTTTATATTTCTTCTTAAGAATTGGACCTTGGATTCACGGAGAAGTAAGAAATGGAGGCTTTCCCGATTGGTTATTAAATAAAGGATATAAGCTTAGATATGATGATCCCGGTTATCTTAAAGAGGTGAAAAAATATTACTCCAGGATATATGATGAGGTCAAAGGACTATTCCATAAGGATGGGGGACCAATTATCGGTGTTCAGATAGAAAATGAGTTGGGTCATTGTGGTGGTGCTTATGGTGAAGATGGGGAGCAACACATGAAGACTTTGCATAAAATTGCAAGGGATATAGGATTTGATGTTCCATACTATACTGCTACAGGATGGGGCGGTGCAGCTACAGGAGGATTACTTCCGGTAATGGGTGGCTATCCTGATGCCCCGTGGGATCCAAGGCTTACTGAACTAGAACCTAGCGGAAATTATGTTTTTACTTATGAACGCAATGACCATAATATTGGAAGTGATTATGGTATCGGAGAAGGGGTTACTTTTGACTTTAATAAGTTTCCTTATCTAACGGCTGAGCTTGGCGGAGGACTACAAGTCACCCATCACCGAAGACCTGTTGCAATGGCAGCAGATATTGGGGCTATGACTTTAGCAAAGTTGGGAAGCGGTGTTAATCTTATCGGATATTATATGTATCATGGTGGAACTAATCCAAAGGGTAAGTTAACCACTCTTCAAGAAACTAAGGCCACAGGGTATCCTAACGATCTTCCTGAGGTGAGTTATGATTTTAGAGCACCTATAAGGGAATATGGTCAGATTTCAGAAACATATAAAGAGATAAAGCTTTTGTCCATGTTTCTTGAGGACTTTGGAACAGAGCTATGTAAAATGCCAGCATATATACCGGATGAAAACCCTTTAGATCCAGGAGATTTAGCTAGTTTAAGATACTCAGTTAGGCATGATGGCAAAAAAGGCTATATATTCTTTAATAATTATGTAAGAAGACATAATATGGCTGATCATAGTAATGTTAATAATCTTAATATTGAATTGGCTAATGAAAGTATTCATTTCCCTGAGCTAGATATTAAAGATAAAGAGTATTATTTCTTTCCATTTAATATGAAGATAGGCGAAGCGATACTAAAAACAGCTCTTGCATCTCCTTTATGCGTTCTTAAAAATAATACAGATACCTACGTGTTTTATACAGATAAGGAGCCTATGTATGATATAGAGGGTGATATGGGGGATAATAAGATTATTACTCTTTCAAGAGAAGATGCTAAGAATGCTTATAAGGTAAAGCTGCAAAAGGAGTATTTGATTATAAGCACATCTGCTGTCTTTGAATCTGACAGAGGTCTAAGGGTTATAGGAAAAGAGACCCCTAGTATCAAAGTATATCCTGAATTTGATAAGACTCCAAGAGGCTGGGAAAAGATTGGTATTGAAGGAGATTTTGCTATATATGAAATGAAATTAGATGTAGCCTCGTGTATAGTAACATTTGACCTTACGGAGGAAACCGTAGATAAGAAAGTATATGATATTACTATCAACCTTACAAAAGGAGATACTAGAGACTGCTTTTTGCAAATAAATTATCAAGGTGATAGGGGAAGTCTATATCTGAATGATGAGATTATAGCTGATAACTTCTATACAAGTAAACCATGGGAAGTGAGTCTAAGACGGTTTGGTTTTCCAGAAAAGCTTAAGCTAGAGATATACCCTCTTAAAGAAAATGCAGAGGTTTTCCTAGAAGATTGGCCTACGATGAAGGATGGGGTAGCATGTAGGCTAAATGAATTTGTGGCAGTGGAAGAGCATAATGTATTAGTCGAATTTTAATATGTTAATTAAATTATAAATATTGTCAACTTAATATTGAAAGTTAAACAACTGGGAACGGACAAGAGCTTAGGCTGGAAAGGTCCGTTTTCCTTTTTTAGGAGGAAAATCCTCCGTTTTATGTAATATAATAAATATATTTTACGAGGAGGAT
>SHOH01000045.1:19284-20843 GCA_004294845.1 Anaerolineaceae bacterium | reverse complement strand
AGTCTGTCTATTATTTTGGAAGTATTTGCACTTTAAAACATTTACCATTCTCCGATATCCTTGTCGGCATATGCTAATTCGAACTTTTCCCTGTAATCTTTGTGTTATTTAAAAAAGCGTAAATATAAAACTTATTTCTAAGTTTATATCTACACTTTTTCAGTGCCAGAGGAGTGATTTTTTAATCTACTTTAAATATCTCATCATTACTTAGTCTATTAAGCCTATCTCTTGCATCCTCTTTACTATCACCCTTCACACCAAAGTAAAACTTTATCTTTGGTTCGGTCCCTGAGGGCCTGATTGCACACCAAGCATCATCATTCATTTCATAATAAAGAACATCGGAATTAGGAAGTCCGGTAGGAGTAACTTCTCCTGTCTGAACATCAGTTATGGTATCTGCCATGTAATCCCTGCATCTTAGAACCTGATAGCCACCTGCAGTTTTGGGAGGATTCTTGCGGTAGCCTTCCATAATAGACTTTATCTTCTCCATACCCTCAATCCCCTTTAGGGTAATAGATACTGTCTTTTCCTCGTAATATCCATACTTATTAAAGATATTTTCCATCTGCTCATACAGGGTAATTCCTTGAGATTTATAATAAGCAGCAGCCTCGCATAGTATCATGACCGCTACGATGGCATCCTTATCTCTGGAGTGGGTTCCGACTAGATATCCATAGCTTTCTTCATAACCAAATATGAATTCATTGGAACCTGTCTCTTCAAAGAGCTTGATCTGTTCTCCGATATATTTAAAACCTGTTAAGACCTCTATAAGCCTGGCATTGTATTCCTCGGCAATTCTATCGGATAAATTACCGGAAACAATAGTCTTAATAAGGGCGGCATTCTTAGGCAGGATCCCTTTTTTCGCTCTTTGTGAGAATATATACTCTGCGATGAGTGCTCCTGTCATATTGCCGTTGAATAAGACGAATTCGCCCTTATGATCTCTTACCTGAACTCCCAAACGGTCAGCATCAGGATCGGTCGCAAGAATTATGTCTCCATTAACCTTATTTGCCAGCTCTTTAGCTAGTTCAAATACTAAAGGATCTTCAGGATTAGGATATCCCACAGTAGAAAATTCAGAATCGGGATATTCCTGTTCAGGTACAACATATACATTTTCAAAGCCCAGCTCATTAAGTATTCTTCTGGCGGGAATATTACCCGATCCATGTAAAGGAGTATATACTATATTTAAGCTTTTGCCCTCCTCACTAACAGGATTAATAACCAGCTTTTTCAAGCTTTCAATGTATTTTTCATCAACTTCATTTCCAATAATCCTAAGTACTCCCTTTTTAATTGCTTCCTCTCCTGACATTGTCTTTGCCACTGAAAAATCCTTAATAGCATTAACTTCATCTATAATCTCTACATCCTTAGGAGCTGTAATCTGCGCTCCATCCTCCCAGTATACCTTATATCCGTTATACTCGGGCGGATTATGGCTTGCAGTGATTACTATACCTGCTATACAGCCAAGCTCCCTAACAGCAAAGGATAGCTCCGGTGTCGGTCTTAGTGAATCAAATAAATAGGCC
>SHOH01000045.1:1865-19184 GCA_004294845.1 Anaerolineaceae bacterium | reverse complement strand
GTATACCATCTTCTACTTCATAATAATCGCCCTGGTCAAAGGTTTCATCATTATCGGCAGTCTGGTCATAACCCTCTTGGTTATAGCCTTCCTCACTGTAGCCTTCTTGATAATAACCGTTATCATCATAGTTACCGTAATTTTGTTGACCGTCCTGATAACCTTCATAGCCATCTTCATAGTACTGACCTTCGTTATATCCGTCTTCAGGATACTCAAAGGTATCAAACTCATCGGAATAACCGCCTTCGCCGTACATATCATCCATCATGTATTCTTCTTGAATCTCTGTATCCAGCTTAACACTGCGATATCTCTTCATACCGGTTCCGGCAGGTATCAGCTTACCTATAATAACATTTTCCTTAAGTCCGATAAGAGGGTCTACTTTGCCTTTAATAGCAGCTTCGGTCAATACCTTGGTTGTCTCTTGGAATGATGCTGCGGATAGAAAGGAGTTAGTTGCCAGGGATGCTTTTGTAATACCAAGCATAACTTGTTTACCATCTGCAGGCTCAAGTCCTTGTTCTATCATTGCTTGATTTTCATCGTTAAATTCCATGCTGTCTACTAGAGCACCAGGTAGAAAACTTGTGTCGCCATTTGTCTCTATTCTAACTTTTTTCAACATTTGACGCACAATTACCTCAATATGCTTATCGTTAATTTCAACACCCTGTAAACGATATACTCTTTGTACCTCTTGTATCATATAATCCTGAACAGCTCTGACACCCTTGATCTTAAGAATATCATGAGGATTTACACTACCTTCTGTCAGCTCATCACCGGCTTCGAGTACATCACCTTCGGCTACTTTTATCCTTGATCCGTAAGGTATGAGATAGGCCTTTGATTCCATGGTTTCGTCATTGGTTACAATAACTTCCCTTTTCTTCTTAGTGTCTTTAATCGCTACAGTACCAGCAAATTCTGAGATAATCGCAAGTCCCTTAGGTTTTCTGGCTTCGAATAACTCCTCGACACGGGGAAGACCTTGGGTAATATCATCGCCTGCCACACCACCGGTATGGAAGGTACGCATTGTTAGCTGTGTTCCCGGTTCACCAATTGACTGTGCCGCAATTATACCTACTGCTTCACCTACCTGAACGGACTCACCGGTAGCCATGTTGGCTCCATAGCATTTTGCACATACCCCGATATGGGATTTACATGTTAAAATTGTTCTTATCTTAACCTTATCTACACCGGTTGCCATTATCTTGGCAGCTCGTTTAGGTGTAATCATATGGTTTGCTTTAACTATAACATTGCCTTCAGCATCGGTTACGGTCTCACATACATTTCTTCCTGTGATTCTTTCATCCAAGCCCTCAATAACTTCCTTACCGTCCATGAAAGCTTTTATCCACATACCCGGAATTTCAGCATCATGTTCGCAGCAATCAACCTCGCGGATAATTAAGTCCTGTGCCACATCTACGAGACGACGGGTCAAATATCCCGAGTCAGCAGTACGAAGCGCCGTATCTGAAAGACCTTTTCTTGCTCCGTGAGCGGATATGAAGTATTCCAATACGTCAAGTCCTTCACGAAGATTCGATTTAATGGGAAGTTCTATAGTACGTCCTGATGTATCAGCCATCAGTCCACGCATACCGGCAAGCTGTTTAATCTGTTTATCGGAACCACGAGCACCGGAGTCTGACATCATTTTGATATTATTAAAGTTATCCAGTCCTGCAAGAAGTGTATCTGTCAGAACGCGGTCAGCTTCCTTCCAAGTGTCGATAACAGTATTATACCTCTCCTCTTCAGTCATTCTTCCACGTCTATATTCTCTTGAAATATTCTCTATGGTTTCCTCTGCATCGGCAATTATTTGCTTCTTCTCGTCTGGCACCTTCATATCTGATATGGATACGGTAAAAGCCGCCTGTGTAGCATATTTGTATCCTAAGGATTTGACTGCATCTAAAAGCTCAGCCGTCTGAGTCGCACCATGAATATTAATACATTTTTCAAGAATAGGCTTTAACTGCTTCTTTCCAACATGGAAATTGGCTTCCAGCTCAAGGAAATTCTCGGGCTTACTTCTATCGACAAAACCCAGATCCTGAGGAATAATTTCATTGAAGATAAAGCGTCCCAAAGTAGAGGTAATCAATCTTGATTCTTCCACACCTTCATTATTAAGGCCTGTCATTCGTACCTTAATAGGCTCATGAAGAGTAATGGTTTTATTCTCATGTGCAAGTATAGCTTCATCAACATTCTTAAAGGAATGTACTATTCCTGTATCATTCTCTTTTTCAATAGTCAGATAATAGATTCCAAGAACCATATCCTGAGAAGGAACGGTAACCGGAGCACCATCTGACGGCTTTAGGAGGTTGTTAGGTGAAAGCAAGAGGAATCTACATTCTGCCTGTGCTTCAACTGATAAAGGTAAATGTACAGCCATTTGGTCACCGTCAAAGTCTGCATTGTATGCTGTACATACCAAAGGATGAAGCTTTATAGCTTTACCTTCAACAAGCACCGGTTCAAATGCCTGGATACCTAATCTATGAAGGGTAGGAGCACGATTCAACATAACCGGATGCTCTTTAATTACATCCTCCAATACATCCCAAACCTCGGGCTGGAGTCTTTCTACCATCTTCTTTGCTGATTTTATATTGTGTGCGGTTCCTCTACCTACAAGCTCCTTCATAACAAAGGGCTTAAACAGCTCTATAGCCATTTCCTTGGGTAATCCGCATTGATAAAGCTTTAATTCAGGGCCGACAACTATAACTGAACGACCGGAGTAATCCACTCTCTTACCAAGGAGATTTTGACGGAATCGTCCCTGCTTACCCTTTAACATATCAGAAAGTGATTTTAAGGCACGGTTACCGGGTCCGGTTACGGGTCTTCCTCTTCTACCATTATCTATTAATGCGTCAACAGCTTCCTGTAGCATTCTCTTCTCATTACGTACAATAATATCAGGAGCACCTAACTCAAGAAGCCTCTTCAAACGATTGTTACGATTAATTATTCTACGATAGAGATCATTCATATCAGATGTAGCAAAACGTCCGCCGTCAAGCTGCACCATAGGTCTTAGATCCGGAGGAATAACCGGAATAACAGTTAAGATCAACCATTCTGGTTTATTTCCAGATTCACGAAATGCCTCGACAACTTCAAGACGTTTAATAATCCTAGCACGTTTTTGACCGGTTGAATCCCTTAATGCCCGCTTAAGGTCATGGGATTCCTTCTCTAAATCAATAGCTCGAAGTAACTCTTGGATTGCTTCTGCTCCCATACCAAGACGGAAGTTATTATATCCAAAATTCTGGGTAGCCTCTTGCTTTTCCTTCTCGTTAAGAACCTGCTTGTATTGAAGGTCAGAGGTTCCTTTGTCCAATACGATATAAGAAGCAAAGTAAAGAACTTTCTCCAATGTTCTTGGTGACAGGTCAAGTAATAAACCCATACGGCTTGGTATTCCTTTAAAATACCATATATGAGATACGGGTGCTGCCAGTTCGATATGACCCATTCTTTCGCGGCGAACGCTGGCTTTGGTAACCTCAACTCCACAACGGTCACACACAACTCCCTTATATCTAATTTTTTTATATTTACCACAATGGCATTCCCAATCTTTGCTGGGGCCAAAAATTCTTTCGCAGAACAAACCGTCTTTTTCCGGCTTCAAGGTTCTGTAGTTAATAGTCTCGGGTTTTCTGACTTCCCCCTTGGACCACTCCCTAATTTTTTCAGGTGAGGCAAGACCAATCTTAATTGCATCATAGGTTATCTCCTGCTCACTGTTATACATCATTTCAGGCATTATTTGGCTCTCCCTTCGTTAATTCTGCTTTTGATATTAAGATTTCTAACGGTTTACGGGTTGCCCGCAAGCCTTACACCGCTTACTGCCTTCTACTATATCAGCTCCGCAATTAGGGCATACAGGGTCTTCAAGGTCTTCTTCTAATTCATCATCAAAGTCTCCATCATCGTCACCGCTATCATCTATGTCATCCGAATCTTCTTCGTAGATATCAAAAATCTCACCAACAATTTCATCACTACTTGACTGTGTGAACCCGGCACTTTCATAACCTTCGTCATATCTGAAGTTGTTATCACCTTCAATTAACTGAGTCATATCAGAATCACCATAGTCTACGCTCTCAGTCATCCTAACCTCATTACCGTATTCATCAAGAACGGTAACATCAAGTGCTAATGACTGCAGTTCCTTTAAAAGAACCTTAAAGGATTCAGGTATACCGGGTTCACTGATATTTTCACCCTTAATAATTGCTTCATAGGTTTTAACACGACCGGTTACATCGTCAGATTTTACTGTCAGGATTTCCTGGAGAATATAAGCAGCACCATATGCTTCCAGTGCCCAAACCTCCATTTCACCAAATCTTTGTCCGCCAAACTGTGCCTTACCTCCCAGAGGTTGTTGTGTTACTAATGAATAAGGTCCAGTGGAACGGGCATGTATCTTATCATCAACCAGATGATGAAGCTTCAAGTAATGCATAAAGCCTACGGTTACAGGCTGGTCAAAATACTCACCTGATCTTCCGTCACGAAGCATTACCTTTCCGTCACTATTAATGGGAACGCCCTCCCACTCATCACTTTCTCCATGGTGCTCCTTTAGATACTCTAATAGAGAAGCATCTATGGTTTCTTTATATTTAGCTTCAAACTCATCCCAATGACAGTTAGCATAGTCATTGGCAATTTCCAGTGTATCCATAATATCAAACTCATTCGCTCCGTCAAAAACTGGAGTGGAAATATCAATACCTAGTACCTTTGCAGCTAAGGACAAATGAATTTCAAGTACCTGTCCGATATTCATACGTGAAGGTACACCTAAAGGATTTAAGACGATGTCCAAAGGTCTGCCGTTGGGTAAGAAGGGCATATCCTCAACAGGTAATACACGGGATACAACACCCTTATTACCATGACGACCTGCCATCTTGTCTCCAACCTGTATCTTTCTTTTCTGTGCTATATATACACGGACGGTTTCATTAACACCTGGTGATAATTCATCTCCGTTTTCTCTGGTAAATACCTTGGCATCTACAATAATACCGTACTCACCATGGGGAACTCTTAGAGAAGTATCTCTTACTTCTCTGGCCTTTTCACCAAATATTGCCCGAAGTAGGCGTTCTTCTGCTGTAAGTTCGGTTTCACCCTTAGGTGTAACCTTACCTACAAGAATATCGCCTGCACGAACCTCAGCACCGATGCGAATAATACCTCTTTCATCAAGATCCTTTAAGGCATCATCACCTACACCAGGTACATCCCTTGTGATTTCTTCGGGTCCAAGCTTGGTATCTCTTGCTTCAGCCTCATATTCCTCTATATGAATGGAGGTATATATATCCTCCTGAACAAGACGCTCACTAAGTAGAACCGCGTCCTCGTAGTTATAGCCCTCCCATGTCATAAAACCAATCAGAGGGTTCTTACCAAGAGCCAGCTCTCCATGTGAAGTAGAGGGACCGTCTGCGATTACTTGACCTTCCTCGATTCTGTCACCCCATTTTACAACGGGTCTCTGGTTAATACAGGTTCCCTGGTTACTCTTAGCAAACTTAATCATACGGTAAGTGTGCTTAGAACCGTCATCTTGTTTAACAACTATATCTTTTGCTGTTACTCTCTCTACAACACCAGCTTTTTTAGCTAAGACACATACACCGGAGTCTATGGCTGCCTTTGCTTCTATACCTGTGCCTACAACAGGAGATTCTGTAACAAGCAAGGGAACCGCCTGACGCTGCATGTTAGCACCCATAAGGGCACGGTTGGCATCGTCATTCTCCAAGAAAGGTATCAATGCTGTAGCAACAGAGAATACCATCTTAGGAGATACGTCCATTAAATCAATTTTCTGCTTTTCATATTGAGAAGTTTCTTCCTTATAGCGACCGGAAATGCTATTGCCGATAAAATAGCCATTCTCATCAAGCTCAGCATTCGCCTGGGCGACTACATATCTATCCTCTTCATCAGCTGTGAGATAGATAACCTCATCAGTTACCTTGGGATTATCGGGATTTTCCTTATCCACCATACGATATGGAGCCTCGATAAAGCCATATTCATTAATCCTTGCATAAGTAGCAAGGGAGTTAATCAAACCGATATTAGGACCTTCAGGTGTCTCAACCGGACACATTCTTCCATAATGGGAATAATGTACGTCACGAACCTCAAAGCCTGCTCTGTCACGGGAAAGACCACCGGGGCCTAGAGCTGAAAGACGTCTCTTATGCGTCAGCTCACCAAGCGGATTATGCTGATCCATAAACTGTGACAGTTGGGAGCTTCCGAAGAATTCTTTTACAGCTGCTGTTACAGGCTTAATATTTATTAAGGACTGAGGACTGATACCCTCTAGATCCTGTGTAGTCATTCTTTCTCTAACCACACGTTCCATTCTGGATAAACCTATACGATATTGGTTCTGTAATAACTCTCCAACCGCACGGATTCTTCTGTTACCCAGATGATCTATATCATCCCAGTTGCCTATTTCATATTCCAAGCAAATATTATAATTTATAGAACCAATTATATCTTCCTTGGTTATATGCTTAGGAATAAGTTCACTGATATTCTTTTTTATTGCTTCTTTTATATCATCAATAGATGTATTATCCTCCAATATTTTCTTTAAAACAGGATAATATACATTCTCGCTTACACCCATAGATTTCCTCTCAGCCACGCTGATTTCGGGAACATGATAAGAAAGGTTAACCATCATATTGGAAATAACCTTCACATTTCTCTCATCAGTTTGTACCATAACGGACGGCACTGCGGCATCCTGTATAAGAAGCGCCAATTCATTTGTCACTGCTTTACCGGCCTCGGCAATTATCTCTCCGGTTGATCTATCAACCACATCTTCTGCCAGTACGAAGCCAACAATACGATTACGATATGCCAACTTTTTATTAAATTTATAACGACCGACTTTAGCCAAATCATATCTTCTGGGATCGAAGAACATGCTATGGAGTAATGATTCCGCATTCTCGACTGCCAGTGGCTCACCGGGACGTAGTTTTTTGTATAACTCTAATAAACCATCCTGATAATTTCCGGATGGATCCTTGGCAGTGCTGGGGTCTTTAGCTAGACTCGCAAGAATTTTTGGTTCTTCACCGAACAACTGCTTAATCTCTTCATTCGTTCCATATCCTAACGCCCTGATAAAGGTGGTAATAGGAACTTTTCTGTTCCGATCTACCCTTACATAAAAAACATCGTTGGAATCTGTCTCGTATTCCAACCACGCTCCTCTGTTAGGTATAACTGTTGCAGAAAATAATTTCTTACCTATTTTATCATGGTCAATTGCATAGTAGATGCCGGGGGAACGTACTAATTGGCTTACAATAACTCTCTCCGCACCATTTATGACAAAGGTACCGGTTTCTGTCATTAGAGGCAAATCACCCATGAATATGTCATGTTCATTAATTTCGTTATTTTCCTTGTTATGGAGCCTAACTTTTACCTTTAAGGGAGCTGCATAGGTTGCATCTCTTTCCTTACACTCTTCGATTGTATATTTAATGTCATCCTCGCATAATGCAAAGTCTACGAATTCCAGACTCAAGTGCCCGCCGTAATCTGATATCGGAGAAATATCATCAAATACTTCTTTCAGTCCTTCATTAAGAAACCATTGATAGGAATCCTTCTGAACTTCAATTAGATTAGGCATCTCCAATACTTCCTTCTGCTTGGAGTAACTCATTCTAACGTTATTACCAACCTTAACTGGATGCATTCTGTTTCTATCCATTGACGTTTTCACCCCTTGAGTTTAATAAGTATACACAAGACTCCACTAAAAAAATTAGAGAGTCTTGAGATTTGTGATAAAAATAGCTTTTCTTTTTTAATCGCATATGCTATAATAATACTAATTAGGCATATATCACCACAATAGTGCACTTTTCATACTACCACAATTAAATTCTACTGTCAACATCAAATTTGTTGGCTTTTTTTATTTTTTTATTTTTTTTCATATTCAAACCAAGCATACATTTTATTAAAGGAAATCCTCCACATATAACTGAAACAGGTATATATGGAGGACGGTTATATTTTTTACTTCTTCAATTTTATTTTGTGCCAAAAAGTCTATCACCTGCATCACCCAAACCGGGGTCTATATAGCAATCCGAATTAAGCTTTTCATCTATACTTGCACAGTATATTTCAATATCGGGAAACTGCTTAGCCAAGCTCTCAATACCACTTCTTGCAGCTAATATACTCATTATCTTAATATGCTTTACTCCTTTATTCTTAAGGATATTTACAGCAGCAGCTAAGGAACCCCCCGAAGCAATCATAGGCTCTAGAATTATAACCTCTCTCTCGCCGATATCCTCAGGAAACTTACTGTAATATTCTACAGCCTGCAGGGTATCATGATCCCGGTAAAGACCAATATGTCCGATTTTTACAGAGGGAATCAGATTCTGCATACCTTCAACCATCCCCAGACCGGCTCTTAACACCGGAACGATGCATAGCTTTTTACCTGTAACAATTTTTGTATCTGCAATACCTATAGGGGTTTCAATCTGAGTATCAGTAAGAGGTAAATCTCTTGTTACCTCATATGCCATAAGCATGGATACTTCACTCATAAGCTCACGAAACTCTTTAGTACCCGTATTCTTATCTCTGAGATATGTCATCTTATGCTGTATTAACGGATGGTCAAAAACAAAAATATTTTTCATCAGTAATCTCCTTTATCAACTCTATAGTTTTTTCGGACAATCAAAGAGACTGGTTATGCCCTTTATTCCTAAAACATTATAAAGGATTTAATATCATTATGCAATAATTAATTGTTAATGTCTTTTAAAAACTTTTCATATACCCCCCTTTGGTTTAGGGCATTATAAAGGTCATGCTTGCGAACTCTAAGCTTATCATATTTAATATGATTTTCTGCATTAGGCTCATATATTCTATCTTCTTTTCCAACAATTTTGGCAAATGCTTCCTCATATGTGTTATATATGCCCAGCGTTACAGCCGCTCCCATAGCTGCACCTAATGAAGTAGCCTCACTATTTTGGTATCTGGCTACCTTCTTATAAAAAATATCTGATTGGATTTGATTGAATAAATCAGATCTTGTCATCCCGCCTGCTACACTAACAATATTTGTTTCTCCACATACAAGATCAATTAATGAAAAATTATCAGCAATTTCCATGGCAATTCCTTCAAATATCGAGCGAACCATATCGCCCTTCTTTGTTCCTAAGGACAAATTAAAAAACAAGCCTTTCGCATAGGGATTCCAGAAGGGTGCCGCGCTACCTTCAAAATGAGGAATCAGCATTACACCATTGGAGCCTAGGGGAGAAGCTGCCGCCTCTTCATTCATGAAGGTATAGTTAGCCTTCTCTCCTTCAAAGAACTGATCCCTAAACCATCGATATATAGCACCGGTATTAAAAATACCTGCCTCTACAATCCATTTTCCCGGAACCGCGGAAGCACTACATAACACTCTGAATTTCTTATCAAATACAGGTTTATCTGAATATGCTATCACAAAGGAGCCTGTCCCGGTATTCGCTTCTGCTGTGCCTGGACTTAATATATTTAGTGCCAGGGCCGCATTTTGCTGATCGCCTCCTGCCATAATAACCGGAATTCCTTCCTCCAGGCCTACTCTTTTTGCTATTTTATTCTCTAAACCTCCGGCAATGGAGCCGGGAGGATATAATTCACACAGAAGATTTTCATCAATGCCTGATATGTCAAGCAGCTCGCTGTCCCATTGAAAGGTTTTGATATTCATCAGCATAGTTCTGGCCGCCTGTGATGCATCTGTTTTAAATTCTCCGGTCAATAAATGCATTACATAATCCTGAACACCGATAAGCTTATATGCCTTTTTGTATATATCTGTTGCCTTATCTTTAAACCACAGCATTTTAGGCAATGAAAAATATGGATTGGCTCTAAGTCCTGTTCTCCTATATATTGCATTCATTGAAATTTTTTCTAATAGCTGTTCTGCCATATCGACGCTTCTTTTGTCCTGCCATGTAACCGCATTATAAAGAGGTGTTCCTTCCTTATCCACAGGAATTACAGAAGCTCTCTGTGATGTTACGGCTATAGCAGAAATATTGATACCTTTACTTCTTACATATTCTGCTGCTTCGGCTAAGGTGAAATCCAATGCCTTCTTCCAATCATCCGGATCTTGTTCTACATGACTTTCAGGTAAATATATTGCATGATATTCATATGACGATGTAAACATCGATGTTCCTTTGATATCATATACAATAGAACGCATGCTCATTGTACCGACATCAATTGTAATAATATATTCCATTCAACCAACTCCTTTTTAAAATAGGGGCTATTATTATAATAATAGCCCCCAAGTAATATCATTTTTACATTCTGAGTTATTTCTAAGAAATCTTAGAGTAGTCCGGGTAATACATTTGTAAGTAAAGCTAATAATATTATCACTACAAGAGCTGTTACACCAGATATTGTTCCACCGATTGTCCAAACCTGCATTGTCTGTTTTACATTAAATTTACTAAATCTGTTAACAACCCAGAAGCCTGAATCATTCGGTAAGGATATGCCAATTCCTCCGGCGCAGATTGCAAGACCAACTAATACAGGAGAAACAGATGCCATACCTGCAACAATAGGTGCAAAGATAGCAGATGTGGTAATAAGTGCAACTGTTGTAGAGCCTTGAGCCGCACGTAGTACCTGACTGATAACGAAAGCAGCAATTATCATGGCAATACCTGCTCCGGCGGTTAATCCTGACATACCTTCAACAAGAGTTGTACCGATGCCTGTCTCATTAATAATCTTACCGAAAGCACCGCCCGCTCCTGTGATGGCAAGAATAATACCAGACTGCGTGGCTGCCTCAGTAATAACATCATTAAAGGATTGTTTAATATAAGGTCTCAAGCAAATATAAGCTACAATTAATCCAATTAGTAATGCTATGTTCTTATTGCCTATAAAATTAAAGAATACATAAGCCGCAGTATCTGCCTCTAGGAACAAAGAAGCTACAGTGCCCATAAGGATGATTGCGATCGGAAGGAAAATAAGGAATACTCCTAAGCCACCTGAGGGAAGCTTATCGTCAGCTTTTCCTATCTCATTTCCATCTTCAACATCATCAAAATCATTGGCAAAATCAGTGGCATACTCTTTCTTCTTACCCAGAATTTTACCATATACAACGCCTCCGATTAAGACTGCAGGTAAGCTCACAATTATACTGTATAATAAGAACCAGCCAATATTTGCTCCCATGGTGCCTGCTACAGCAATAGGTCCCGGTGTAGGTATAACAAGTGCGTGTGTCGTTATCAAGCCGACAGAAAGTGCGGTAACTAATGTGATAAAAGGAACCTTACCCTTTCTTGAAAGAGACTTAACGAGGTTAATAAGAATTACAAATGCCGCATCAAAGAAAACAGGTATTGAGACAATATATCCGGTTAAAGCAACCGCCAATGGTGTATGCTTCTGCCCTGTAAGTCTTAGCATTAATGCTGCGATCTGTCCTGTAGCACCCGAAATGTGAAGCAGATGTCCAAGAGCCACACCGAGAATAATGATAATACCTATTCCCTCCATTGTGCCTCCGAAGCCCTTTGCTAAACCGTTAGCTACGTCTGTCAGCTTCATTCCTGTTAGTATTCCCATAATTAATCCACCGATTAATAATGACAGGAATGGATGCATTTTGAATTTAATAATTGATACAAGTACAAAAACCAGTGATACTGCAAATACAAGTAACAGCATGCCTAAACTCATACAATATACCTCCTCATTATATATAAAAAATTTAATAAAGCCCACATTAATAGTATTTTCTTATCTCTCTTATCTTCCAAAGAAAGATATATATTTTTTTACAATCTCTTTAACATAGTCCATTTGATTTAGTGCTAATACAGAAAGATGCGGTTGTTTTTGCCCTAATAGCTTGGTAGTTTCTTCTACAGTATAGGTAGATATTTCTGTGTTAACATTTATCTTTGATATACCATTAGCTATACAATTTAGAATGTCCTCCTCAGGTATACCCGAACCTCCATGAAGAACCAGGGGCAAGGATAGCTGTTCATTGATTTTCTTTAATATGTCAATTCTAATATTGGGTTTTCCCTTATATAATCCATGAACGGTGCCTATTGATACCGCTAATGCATCCACCTTTGTCTCATCAACAAATTCTTTTGCTGAATCTGGGTCGGTAAAAACTTCAACATCATCCGCACTACCCTCATGAGACTGCTCTCCTGCTGCCAAACTTCCTAATTCGGCTTCCACAGATACATCACAGGCATGTGCAACCTGACAAACCAGCTTTGTGTTCTGTAGGTTTTTTTCAAATGGTAATGCCGAACCATCGTACATAACCGATCCAAATCCTGCCTTAATAGCTTTAAATATAGTGTCCATGTTACTGCAATGATCCAAGTGAAGACATACCGGAATAGATATATCTTGCGCTAAGCTCTTAACAATTGCACTGGCACTTTCCAATGACATGTTTTCCAGATACTTTGCTCCAAATGCCACTATAATTGGTGTATTTGTCTGAATTCCAGCATCTATAATTCCTTTAAATGTTTCAAAGTTATAGGCATTAAATGAGCCAATAGCATGTTTATTCTTATAAGCCTCACGAAGAATACCATTTAAATTTGTTAGCATCTTGTATAATCTCCTTATCTTTTAATGTTAGTCAACCATGCCTGAAAATCCTTGTTGTCGAGTACTTCTTTATTCACAATAAATTTTGCTTTATTATTCAGTAAGAAGCTGGCGATGTCCTCAGCCAAAAGATAGGGTGAATTTGTAAGTGCATCTGCTGTTGTACCTGCTATATGAGTAGTGAGAGTAACATTATCCAATGCAAGGAACTCGCTATCCTGCGGGATAGGCTCTGTCGTAAATACATCCAATGCAGCGCCCATTATCTTCTTCTCTTTAAGTGCCTCAGCTAATGCCTTTTGATCAACCAAGCCTGCTCTTCCTGTATTAATAAAATAGGCAGTAGGTTTCATTAAAGCAATTTCATTTTTTCCAATCATTCCTTTATTGCTATCTGTTAAGCGTGCATGAACCGAAATAAAATCACTGTTCTTAAGTAATTCCTCCAGCTCAACCTTAGTTCCGCCTCCACTCTTGACGTCCTCTTCAGAAGTGTAGGGGTCGTATACCAATACATTAACCTCAAAGCCTGATAGCTTTTTGGCAACTAGTCTTCCAATATATCCGAAGCCTATCAAACCAATAGTTCTTCCACCAAGTTCAGGAATATAATCTCCATTAACAAAGTTTTTTCTCCAGGTGCCATTCTTTATTGCATAATGTGCTCTTGCGATATTTCTGCATTCAGCCAGTATCATACCTACAGTAAAATCAGAAACAGCATGAGCGTTACGTCCCTGTACATTAAATACTAAAATCCCTCTCTTTGTTGCTTCTTCTACATTTACATTCTCTAATCCGGCTCTAGAAACTCCGACTATCCTGAGATTAGGCATTGCATCCATTACCTTGCTAGATACAGGAACAAATAAACCCATGAGTATGTCAGCATCCTTGCCTTCTTTTAATATCAGGTCATCGACAACTTCAATTTCCGGGCCATTTTTCTCTACCTCAAGCCTTCTGTATTGCAGCTTGTCCCAGCTTGTTTCCCAATCACCTACAATAATATTGTTACCATAGGCATTCAGATGTTTGTTCCATGCTTTCTCAAATCCTTGGCTAGGAATCATGGCATCTCCTAACAATATTGCTTTCATTCAAGTTACCTCCTTTTGCACTTACATAGTAGTAGCTTTCCTACTCTGTTGAGAGTAAAAATAGTTTTATTACTACTATTCATATAATACTTCCATTCATATATATTGTCAATAGTATTTTTATAGAGTTTTAATAATCTTTTTATTATATATATTTTGCTATAACTTATAATAAATTAATCATAAATTTAGAAATAAATTAATTATCGGTGCCAGGTACAGAACTTGGTACCTTGCACCGGCAGTACAAACAACGAGTGGCACGCTTTGCGTGCCACTCTTATGTTAAAAAAGATGTATCATACCATTTGAAGGTAAGATACATCTTTATATGAAATATTAAGTTTTATTTTTTGCAACCACTAAGCTTGATTTTTGAATACTGGGTAACACCTTGTCACGCAACTTAGTGACGATAGATACATATATGATGTCTACAATGACCATCTGTATAATCCTGGAGGTCATAGCATCTGAACGAAACTTTGTCTCCAAGGAAGAGCTACATATAACATATTCTGCTTTATTAGACAAAGTGGATTTTGAATAGCTTGTTATTGCACCCACCTTGCATTTTTCTTCATGTGCAATCGCTACACCGTCTAATATCTCCCTGCTTTCCCCCGAATGTGAAAAAGCTATTAAAAAATCATTAGGGGTTAGACTCATTGATAATATATTTATTAAATGGGGATCATTACTATATACAACATTAAGTCCTAATTTCATCATCTTATGAAACATGTCCGTTGCTAAAGAGCCGGATGCTCCCACACCAATAATCAATATCTTATTAGCAGAGATAATCTTATCAATAAATTTCTCCACACTTATTGGGTCAATCATCTCCATACTATCATTCAGGGAAGAGATGGTGGATGAGACAACTTTACCTATGATCTGCTCGGTTGTATCGTTAAAGCTAATATCCTCGTATACTATAGCTGGCGTGTCCTTTGATAACTCCTGTGTCAGAGATATTTTAAACAACTGATAAGAGTTAAAATCGATCTTATGCAAGAATCTCAGTACAGTGGTTTCACTTACTCCGCAGGCATTTGCTATTTCATTTAAGGTATTTAGCATAACTTCACTGGAATTATTCAGTACATAATCAGCAACCGTTTTCTGAGACGAAGACAGTGTATGATATTTTGCCCTTATCAACGAAAAAACATTTACGGTCAATCTTATCCCTCCAAGTACAATCATGATTCTTACATTGTGGTTAACATACAGGTCAACAAACATAAAATACCGACTCGTTATATTATTATCAATGTTACATTCTAATTATAAAGTAGTCTTCTTTTTAATTCAACCTTTTTTAATAAAAAAACAGACATCTTAGCTTAGAAAGCCTGATGTCTGTTTAATATTTTATTTCAAAATTTACTTCAATGTAACCTTAGCACCTTCAGCTTCTAATTTAGCCTTCATATCATCAGCCTCTGCCTTGCTAACGGTTTCTTTAACCATCTTAGGAGCTCCGTCAACGAGATCCTTAGCTTCCTTTAAGCCTAAGCCTGTTAAGTCACGAACAACCTTGATAACCTTAACCTTGTTAGGGCCGATTTCGGTTAACTCAACATCAAACTCTGTCTTTTCTTCTTCTTCTGCACCACCTGCTGCAGGACCTGCTGCTACTACAACACCTGCTGATGCGGATACACCAAATTCCTCTTCACATGCTTTTACTAATTCATTTAATTCTAATACGCTAAGGCCTTTAATCGCCTCGATAAATTCTTGAGTTGTCATTATAATATACCTCCATATAAATTTGTTAGGTAAGAACCTTGTCTTACTCTATTCATTATCACTATCTGATTATGCTGCTTTTTCAGCAATCTGCTTAAGCACCCTTGCAAGATTTGCAATCGGTGACTGCATACTTCCAAGCAATCTGGAAATAAGAACTTCTCTGGAAGGAATGGTTGCGATAACCTGGATTCCCTTACTGTCGTAATAGGTTCCCTCCACTACTCCTGACTTGAATTCTAATTTAGGCATTTTCTTTAACATGTCATTAATTATTCTAGCCGGAGCTGTTGCATCGTCAAGCCCAATTGCTACAGCTGTGGGACCGTTAAGGTCCTTTGATAATTCTTCAAACTCAGTTCCTTTAAAAGCAAAGTTTAAGAATGTATTCTTATAAACCTTGTATACAATACCGGATTCCCTAAGTTTCTTACGAAGCTCTGTATCTTGTGCCACAGTAAGTCCGCGGTAATCTACCAGTACTACAGCTTTTGCATTTTCCACAAAACCCTTGATTTCATCAACTATAGGCTGCTTTAATTCTACTTTAGCCACTTGTACACCTCCTTTGATGTTTCGTCACGGTTTTTTATAATAAAAAACCTCTCTCTGCCAAAGCAAAAAGAGGTTATGTTTGATATCATTAACCAACTTCTCCTCGGTAGGCCATGTTACGTTACGCCTTTTGGCACCTACTGTCTTCGGCAGTTTTATTTATGCTCATGGATTATAACATGACTTTATGCATCATGTCAACACGCATTTGCAAGAATTAGCTTAATTTAGCTGTATTTAGTTTTACTCCGGGGCCCATTGTTGAAGCCAGTGTTACGCTTCTAAGATATTGTCCCTTTGCAGCTGAGGGTCTTGCCTTAATGATTGCTCCAATCAATGTCTGGAAGTTATCATTTAATTGTTCTTCACTAAAGGAAGCTTTGCCTAGCGGTACATGGATAATGTTTGTCTTATCCAGTCTATACTCAATCTTACCTGCCTTTATATCATTAACAGCCTTAGCTACATCCATAGTTACAGTACCAGCCTTAGGGTTAGGCATTAATCCCTTAGGTCCAAGTACACGTCCGAGACGTCCGACTACACCCATCATATCAGGAGTAGCAACTACTACATCAAACTCAAACCAACCTTCATTCTGAATCTTAGGAATAAGATCTTCGCCTCCGACATAGTCTGCACCAGCAGCTTCTGCCTCTGCTAATTTATCACCCTTGGCAAATACCAATACACGTACTGTCTTACCTGTTCCATGAGGCAAAACAACAGCTCCACGAACCTGCTGATCTGCATGACGTCCGTCAACACTTAGACGGATGTGAGCTTCAATCGTTTCATCAAATTTAGCAACTGCGGATTGCTTTACTAAACTAATAGCCTCTGCTGCATCGTATTGAACTGTTCTGTCAATCAGCTTTGCAGCATTAACATACTTCTTTCCTCTTTTCATTCTATAAACCTCCTAGTGGTAATATCGGAAGAAAACGGTGAGCTCTTATGAAGCTTATCACCATGCATATCCTCCCACATTAATAGATTTTTAACACATAATCTCTATTATGGCTGTAGATACAGCTTCAGATTATGCATATTATATTCGTCTTAGTCTTCTACTGTAATGCCCATGCTTCTTGCAGTACCTGCAACCATG
>SHOH01000045.1:0-1765 GCA_004294845.1 Anaerolineaceae bacterium | reverse complement strand
TTCGTCTTAGTCTTCTACTGTAATGCCCATGCTTCTTGCAGTACCTGCAACCATGCTCATGGCTGCTTCTATGCTGGCTGCGTTTAGATCTGGCATTTTAATTTCTGCAATCTTTTGCAGATCGGCCTTTTTAATCTTAGCCACCTTAGTCTTATTGGGAACACCTGAACCGGACTTTAAATTAGCAGCTTTCTTTAATAATACTGCTGCGGGGGGTGTCTTTGTAATGAAGCTAAAGCTTCTGTCTGCATAAACCGTAATAACTACAGGAATAATCATTCCATCCTGATCAGCAGTTCTTGCATTAAATTCCTTTGTAAACTGAACAATGTTCACACCATGCTGTCCTAATGCAGGGCCAACCGGAGGAGCCGGTGTTGCCTTTCCAGCAGGAATTTGTAACTTAATATAACCTGATACCTTTTTAGCCATCTTGTTTACCTCCTGATAATGTGGTGTTTGCGGGGATTTCCCTCCCACTAACTGCGTAAATTACTGCAATCCATGATTTTCGCTGCATACGGCTAATATGCCCATCATGGTAATAACAAATGTGTTGTCTATTCATTATTTACGAATCTTAACATCACTGAAACTAATCTCTACCGGTGTTTCACGTCCGAACAAATCCACGCTTATGGTAACTATCTGCTTATGAGGATTGATTTGCTTAATTACACCGGTTGTATTTTCCCATACTCCGGTTACTACCATTACGGTATCACCAATCTCAAAATCTACTAGTATTTCGTCATTCTTAATTCCCATATTGCGCATTTCTGTTTCAGAGAGCGGAACCGGTTGTTTGGAATCTGGACCTACGAAGCCTGTAACGCCCCTTGTATTACGAACCACATACCATACATCATCATTCATGACCATATGGAGTAATACATAACCGGGAAACATCTTCTTCTGAACACGTTTTCTCACACCATTTTTCACTTCAATGACTTCCTGCATGGGAACAGATACTTCAACAATCTGATCCTGCAGCTTTCTGTTTTCGATCATTTTCTCAATATTCGCTTTTACTTTGTTCTCATATCCCGAATATGTGTGAACAACGTACCATTTAGCTTCTGACATATTAAACCTCCATACTGCCTTTAGCCTAAAATAAAGCCAATTCCTAGTTCAATTACATAGTCCAGTAGATAAATAATTACACCTAAAAGAAGCGTAACGACAACAACAGCGAGTGACTGTTTTGAAAGAGTCTCTTTATCCGGCCAAACTATTTTTTTAAATTCGGATTTAATACCCTTAAACCAGCTTTTCTTCGGCGCTTTATCGGCTACCTTACCAGTTGTTTCTCCCATTTCTTCACATTCCTTTCAGAATAATTATTTGGTTTCCTTGTGTAATGTGTGTGATCTGCAGAATTTACAATACTTTTTTGTTTCCATTCTGTCCGGATGTAATTTCTTTTCCTTAGTCATATTGTAGTTACGTTGCTTACAATCCGTACATGCCAATGTGATTTTTACGCGCACAATTTCCACCTCCGCTTTCTCTTGTAGCGCTTATATACTTCTTTGCTTAAGTGACTTTTTAGACATAAAAAAAAAGCCCTCTTTCTTTGCTTAACTACTATAACACATAAGGAATAATTCGTCAATAAAATTTTCACGAATAATCGGGTGAACAAACAAAAACATCGTGCTTCGCATGCTTGCATGCAGAAGTACGAATGTTTTGTTTGTCAAGTGTAACGTGAGCGAAGGGGCAAAGCCCTTGAGCTTCACCCGCTTATTCGTGAAAT
>SHOH01000189.1 GCA_004294845.1 Anaerolineaceae bacterium | reverse complement strand
CGAGATACGGAGCAGGAGGAGCTAAAATAGCATTTCTGCATCCTAAAAGTACAAATGGAGTACTAATAGAGCTTTGCCAAAGAGATTAGATGACAATATATATTTTTAACATATAATTAAAATACGATTGTTAATTCAATCGACATAAGGAGGGTCTTTAATGTCAAACAGCAAGTTAGAACAGCTACGTTTAGCTAAAGAAAAAATAGCTAAAGGTGGTGGAGAAGACAGAATCAAAAAACAACACGAAAAAGGCAAACTAACAGCAAGAGAGAGATTAAACCTACTATTCGATGAAGGAAGCTTCGTTGAAATAGATGCTTTTGTAGAACATAGGTCTACAAACTTTGGGATGGAAAAAACAAAAGCACCAGGAGAAGGTGTAGTATCAGGCTATGGAACAGTAAATGGCAGATTAGTATTTTCATATGCACAAGATTTTACTGTAATAGGTGGTTCTCTAGGCGAAATGCATGCAGCAAAAATAACAAAAGCTCAAGATATGGCCTTAAAAATGGGAGCACCATTAGTAGGATTTAATGACTCAGGTGGAGCAAGAATCCAAGAGGGAGTAGATGCGCTAGCAGGATATGGGAACATATTCTACAGAAACACCATAGCATCAGGAGTAATCCCACAAATATCAGTAATTATGGGACCCTGCGCAGGAGGAGCAGTATACTCACCAGCACTAACAGACTTTATATTTATGACAGACCAAACAAGTATGATGTTTATCACAGGTCCAGAAGTAATAAAAACAGTAACAGGAGAAAACGTAACCCAAGAAGAACTAGGCGGTGCAATGACCCACAATAGAATAAGTGGAGTAGCGCACTTTATAAGCCCAACAGAGCAAGAAACAATAGAAAGAATAAAAATACTACTAAGTTACCTACCATCAAACAACCTAGAAGATGCACCAGTATTTGACACAGGAGATAATCTAAACAGATTAGAAGAAAAATTAAACGAAATAATACCAGACAACCCAAACAAACCATATGATATGAAAGAAATAATAGGCTCATTAGCAGACAATGGAGACTTCTTTGAAGTACAACCATATTTTGCACAAAACATACTAACAGGCTTCATAAGACTAAATGGGAAATCCGTAGGAGTAATAGCAAGCCAACCAAAAGTATTAGCAGGCTGTTTAGACATCAATGCATCAGATAAAGCAGCAAGATTCATAAGAACCTGCGATGCATTTAACATACCACTACTAACACTAGTAGACGTACCAGGCTTTTTACCAGGAACAGACCAAGAGTACGGCGGAATAATTAGACACGGAGCAAAAATGCTATATGCTTACAGTGAAGCAACAGTACCAAAAGTAACAGTAATCACAAGAAAAGCCTATGGTGGAGCATATATAGCAATGTGTAGCAGACACCTAAACGCAGACTTAGTCCTAGCATGGCCAACAGCAGAAATAGCAGTAATGGGCCCAGAAGGAGCAGCAAACATAATCTTCAAAAAAGAAATAGAAGGAGCAAAAGACCCAGCAGCCATGAGAGGAGAAAAAATAAAAGAATACAGAGACACAGTATCAAACCCATACACAGCAGCAGCAAGAGGCTATGTAGATGACGTAATAGAACCATCAGCAACAAGACAAAGAATAATAAGCTCATTTGACATGTTAGCAAGCAAACGTCAAAGCCTACCATCAAAAAAACATGGCAATATGCCTTTATAAAGAGGTGAAATAAATGACTTTTTCAGAAATTATAAGCATAAACGATGCATTAGTCATAACTGGCTTTAGTATGCTACTAGTATTCGTAGCCTTAATAGCAATATCCTATATACTAAGCGGATTTAAACTGCTAGCAGCAGGACAGGAAAAAAAAAATAATAATCAAGCAAGCTCAATAGGAGTTACTAGAGAAGCAGATGGTCCATCAGCTAACCTTGTAGCAGAAGAAGAAGATTTAGAGCTAATAGCAGTAATAACAGCAAGTATAGCAGCAACTCTTCAAACTTCAACTAGCAATATAGTAGTTAGAAACATAACAAGAATACCACAAACAACACCTTTATGGGGTCTAGTATCAAGACAACAAATGACAAACAAATAGAAAACTATAACCATATATATTAAGGAGGCAAAACAATGAAAAAATATATAGTAAACGTAAACGGTAAAAGTTACGAAGTGGAAATAGAAGAAGTAGGTGGCTCCTCACAAGCCGTGTCAAGTCCAGCACCAGTATCAGCACCAGTAGCGGCACCAGTACAATCAGCACCAAAAGCAGCACCAGCACCAAAAGCAGAAGCAAAACCAGCAGTACAAGTGCCACAAGGAGCAGAAGTAGTAGAAGCACCAATGCCAGGAACAATCCTAGATATAAAAGTAAATCAAGGAGATGCAGTTAAAAAAGGACAGGTATTAGTAATATTAGAAGCAATGAAAATGGAAAACGAAATAATGGCACCAAGAGATGGAAAAGTAGCTTCAGTAAATACTTCAAAAGGTGCATCAGTAAACTTAGGTGATGCCCTAGTCACACTAGAATAGCATTAAAATACTAGTCCGAAAGAGAGGTTAGCTAAATGTTTTTAGAATTATTGAAAGGTTTCTGGGCAAGCACAGGCTTCGTTGCCCTGACACCAGGTCACATGATAATGATAGTAGTTTCACTTATATTACTATATCTAGCAATAAAAAAAGGCTTTGAGCCCTTACTATTACTGCCAATAGCATTTGGAATGCTATTAGCAAACCTGCCATTAGGAGGGTTAATGTCAGAGCCAGTAGTAGAAATAATAAGAGACCCAAATACAGGAGAATTAGTTTCTCAAACAAAACAATTAGGCGGATTACTATACTATCTGTACCAAGGAGTTAAGCTTGGTATATATCCACCATTAATATTCTTAGGCGTAGGAGCAATGACAGACTTTGGTCCACTAATAGCAAACCCAAGAAGCTTGCTATTAGGAGCAGCAGCACAATTTGGAATATTCTTCACATTTATCGGGGCGACGGTACTAGGATTTACAGGACCAGAAGCAGCCTCCATAGGAATTATAGGTGGAGCAGACGGACCAACAGCACTATTCCTAACAAGTAAATTAGCAGACCATTTATTAGGTCCAATAGCAGTAGCAGCTTATTCATACATGGCATTAGTACCAATAATACAACCACCAATAATGAGAGCATTAACAACAAAAAAAGAGAGACAAGTTAAGATGGAGCAGTTAAGAGTAGTTACAAAGACAGAAAAGATACTTATGCCAATAGTAGTAACAATACTTTGTACACTACTACTACCATCAGCAGCCCCCCTAGTAGGCTTCCTAATGCTTGGTAACCTAATAAGAGAATCAGGCGTAGTAGAGAGACTTTCAAAGACAGCACAAAATGAACTAACAAATATAGTAGTAATATTCCTAGGAGTAACAGTAGGAGCAACAGCATCAGCAGAGCAATTCCTAAGATTAGATACATTAAAAATAATTGGTTTAGGACTTATAGCATTCTCCATAGGCACAGCAACAGGAGTAATATTTGGTAAGATTATGTACAAGCTATCTGGAGGAAAAGTCAATCCACTAATAGGAGCAGCAGGAGTATCAGCAGTACCAATGGCAGCAAGAGTAGCTCAAAAAGTAGGACAAGAAGAAAATCCATCAAACTTCCTACTAATGCATGCAATGGGACCAAACGTTGCAGGGGTTATAGGCTCAGCAGTAGCAGCAGGAGCACTTTTGATGTTCTT
>SHOH01000044.1:18313-21105 GCA_004294845.1 Anaerolineaceae bacterium | reverse complement strand
TAATATTCAATTAATAAATTCAATTAAATAGAAATTTTGCTTTAAATATCCATTATTTCTTCATATAATATTATTTATCAAATGATTTGCTTCCAAGAACATCAGAGCAGGAACAAGAAGGGCAACAAAATAGGGATAGGTACATTTAAGACCTATCCCATTATCAAATCTAACCTTATAAATACTGTATTTTCTTAGAAACGATTAGCCTCAGCAGCCTGCTGGATGCTTACCGCTACAGCTACAGTAGCTCCGACCATAGGGTTGTTGCCCATTCCTATAAGTCCCATCATCTCAACGTGAGCCGGAACGGAAGAGGATCCTGCGAACTGTGCATCGGAGTGCATTCTTCCCATTGTATCGGTCATGCCATATGATGCGGGTCCTGCTGCCATATTGTCAGGATGAAGGGTTCTTCCTGTACCGCCACCGGAGGCAACAGAGAAGTAGCTCTTACCCTGTTCTATACATTCCTTCTTATATGTACCTGCTACCGGATGCTGGAATCTGGTAGGATTAGTAGAATTACCTGTAATGGATACATCTACATGCTCCTTATGCATGATAGCAACACCTTCTGTAACGTCATTGGCACCATAGCAATTAACTGCGGCTCTGTCGCCCTTACTATAGGACTTACGCATAACTTCCTTTACTTCGCCTGTATAATAGTCCATATCTGTCTCTACATATGTAAATCCATTTATACGAGAGATAATCTGAGCGGCATCCTTACCAAGTCCGTTAAGGATAACCCTAAGAGGTGTCTTTCTAACCTTGTTAGCAGACTGTGCGATACCAATTGCACCCTCAGCCGCTGCAAATGATTCATGTCCCGCTAAGAATGCAAAGCACTCAGTGGACTCTTCCAGTAACATTTTACCAAGGTTACCATGTCCAAGACCGACCTTTCTCTGATCAGCAACTGAACCCGGAATACAGAATGCCTGTAATCCTTCACCTATAGCTGCCGCAGCATCTGCTGCTTTTCTTGCACCCTTTTTGATAGCGATTGCTGCACCAACTGTATAAGCCCAGCAAGCATTCTCAAAGCAAATGGGCTGAATGCCCTTTACCATATCATGTACGTCAAGTCCGGCATCCTTAGTTATCTTCTCTGCTTCTTCAATAGATGAAATACCGTAATCGCTTAAAACAGAATTAATCTTATCTATTCTTCTTTCATATGATTCAAATAACATTGTATGTATCCTCCTTATATTATTCGTGTCTTGGGTCAATGATTTTAACAGCATCATCTACACGGCCATATTGACCTTTTGCTTTTTCATATGCTGTATTTGGATCATCACCTTTTTTAATGAAGTCCATCATTATACCAAGGCTTACGAACTGGTAACCGATAATTTCATTATCCTCATCAAGGGCAATACCGGTTACATAACCTTCTGCCATCTCAAGATAGCGAGGACCTTTTGCAAGGGTTCCATACATGGTACCGATCTGGCTACGAAGACCTTTACCTAAATCCTCTAAGCCTGCACCGATTTGAAGACCACCTTCAGAAAATGCACTCTGGGTACGTCCATATACAATCTGTAGGAAAAGCTCTCTCATAGCAGTATTTATAGCATCACATACTAAGTCGGTATTTAATGCTTCCAAAATCGTCTTTCCGGGTAGTATTTCAGATGCCATAGCCGCGGAATGAGTCATACCTGAGCATCCAATTGTCTCTATCAATGCTTCCTGAATAATACCTTCCTTAACATTTAAAGTTAGCTTACAGGTACCCTGCTGAGGTGCACACCAGCCAATTCCGTGTGTAAAACCGGAGATGTCTTTAACTTCCTTTGCTTTTACCCATTTTGCTTCTTCCGGAATAGGTGCTGCTCCATGGTTAACACCCTGGGCAACCGGACACATCATTTTTACTTCATGTGAATAAATCATGTTGTTGAAACTCCTTTCAGTTTACATAGTGTGGCATATTTCTATGCTATCTTTACCTTAATTACGTCGTGGATATACCACGACGCAATATTTACTGTTTGTTATTTACTTAACATATTTTCGCATAAAATAATCTATAAGTCTAGTAGTAAATTAAATATACTTATAAATTCAATTTTATTCCATACGTCTGGACACTATTTCTCCCGCTTTTTTATAAATACTTCCTGGTGGGATAACACCTCTTACCATAGATAAGGGGTAAATACTCACATTCCTACCGACTACGACACCGGGATTTAATACAGTATTACAACCAACCTCTACATTATCGCCTAATATGGCTCCAAACTTCTTTAATCCTGTTTCAATTCTTTCTCCTTGAAAATCCACCTTAACCAAGGTTTTGTCTGATTTAACATTAGAAGTTATACAACCTGCTCCCATATGTGAACGATATCCAAAGACAGAATCTCCCACATAATTAAAATGAGGTACTTGAACCTTATTAAATAATATTGAGTTTTTCACCTCGGTAGAATTACCAACAACCGCTCCCTCACCTACGATAGCATTGCCACGAATAAATGCGCAATGTCTAATCTCCGCATTCTTATCTATAATAGCAGGACCGGTTATGGATGCGCTGGGTGCCACCCTGGCTGATTTTGCAATCCATACATTATCACCCACCCTATCATAATCCTCTTCTGGCAAAGTCGGGCCAATTCTCAAAATCTCTTTACCTATCTGTGTTAATACCTCCCAAGGATAAGTAGTTCCTTCAAACAACTCGGCTACTATGGTCTCATTCAAATCAAGTAATTCTATTGTTTTTAACTGCTGATACATTCGATTCCCCCCTTCATTACGGTACC
>SHOH01000044.1:13892-18213 GCA_004294845.1 Anaerolineaceae bacterium | reverse complement strand
ACCGGTTTTTACAATTACGATACTGATTCAGAACTCTGTGTTTCATCTAACATAGATGCTGCATCTTCATCAAGGATAACGGTAGCCTTTCCTTTATATAACTGAATTGCAGATGCTGTTATCTGATTTGTAACAGGTCCTCTTAATGCCTTAGCAACTATTTCAGCCTTCTTAGAACCATAGGCCAGCATAAGAATACTTTTAGTCTCAAGTATTGTTCCGACTCCCATAGTAATGGCATAGTGGGGCATATCATCTCTTGTGAATCCTGCCTTCTTATAAAACGCTTCATAATTATCATTTAAAGTCTGCTCATTCAGTTCTTCGATTCTGGTTCTGGACTCAAGTGATGAGCCGGGCTCATTAAAAGCCCAGTGGCCGTCTCCACCGATTCCTAATATCTGTAGGTCGATTCCTCCTGCTTCTTTTATGGCATCTTCATATGATTTACAGAATTCTTCAGGGTTCTTTGTTAAACCGTCCGGTATATGTACATTTTCTTTTTTAATATTTATGTGATTAAAAAGCTCTTCATACATGAATCTGTGATAACTCTGATCCTGAGAATATGGTTTTGACAAATCTAATCCGAGACCAAGATACTCATCCAAATTAAAAGTTATCACATTTGAAAAATCTAAGCCTTCTTTGTGCATTCGTATTAGCTCTCGGTATGTACCAATGGGTGTTCCTCCTGTAGCAAATCCAATGACGCAATTTGGTTTTTTCTTAATTAAAGCTGCAATGTGTTCTGCTGCACATTTACTAATCTCTTCATAATCTCTCTTTACAATAATCTCCATATTTCCCTCCTAATAATATGATTCTTATATGAGCATATTCCATTTTCGAGTCTTGATTATGTATATTACTTGTGATAAACATTATGGGGATTTCTCCACAGGCGTAATATTATCACATTGTACTTTTCTTGTCACTAGTAAATTATCCATCAATTAATTATTCGTAAGTTTCTTTATTATTTTATTTATAAAAGGAAGAAACATACCTAAAATTATTGGTCAGATGCGTTTGATTATTAATGACCTTTACACCGTTTACCATTCGTCCTACAAATCCCTCCAGCTTATCCATATATTCTTCCTTAGTGATATTTCCATCCTCTACATAGGCGAGTCCCTTCTCCCAGCTTGCCGTTAGCTCTGCGTTTAGAAGAGATTTGATGGATGCTTGAACTACCTCATAGACCAATTCCCCAAGAAGGGCAGGAGTTATTATCTGAGTTTTTTTATTCAACTCCAAATACGAAATCTTGACGAGTTTATTCAGTATCTCTGCTCTGGTAGCACTGGTTCCTATTCCGCTACCTTTAATCCTTGCACGAAGCTCCTCATCCTCAATAAGCTGCCCGGCATTTTCCATGGCAAGAATTAAGGTACCTGAGCTATATCTCTTAGGAGCAGAAGTCTCTCCCTCCTTAATGGACAATCCATCGACAGGAAGCTTCATTCCCTTCCTTAGACTCATAATAGCCTCTATAAAGCTCTGATCTCTCGTATCATCCTCAAGCTCATCATTCTCTTCGGCATCTTTTTGTTTATCTTGCTTATCTGCATTGTTCTGTTTACTTTTGGAGGAAGAAGGATTTCCTGCAATCTCAAAATATCCTTCCTGCTCCAATATGCGAAAAGTCGAGAAGAAGGCTTCTTTCTCTATATGTATGGTAATATTAATCCTGCGGTAAATAGCTGGCGGATAGAAAATACTCAGAAATCTCCTGGCTATAGTTTCATATATTTTTTCAGCAGTGGCAGATACGCTATTTAGAGCATTAAAGCCCTGACCGGTAGGGATAATGGCATAGTGATCGGTAATCTTGCTGTCATTAACATATCTGGTCTTTTCTATACCCTCAAATGCTTTGGTATCTAGTATCTTGTCCGCATAACCACTTAGCTTTGAATAGCTTTTAAGACCATTAATATTCTTGTTTATTTCCTTCGCCACAGCAGTGGATAAGACTCTGGCATCGGTTCTTGGATATGTAATGAGCTTCTTTTCATAGAGCTCCTGAACTATTTTTAATGTCTCATCAGGGCTTATCTTGAACATCCTAGAGCAGTCATTTTGAAGCTCTGCTAAGTTATAAAGCAGGGGAGGATTCTTACTTTCCTTCTTCTTTTCCAGATGTGTGATATCTCCAAGTAGCTGATTATCGGATGATTTATCACTACTCCAGCTACCGTCCTCATTGTATCTAGGACGCTCTTTTGCCAGCTGGTTTATAAGCTTAGCAGCCGAAATCCGTTCAAGAAATCCGTTCTCCTTATATAGCAGAGGAGAATTGAAATAGGCTGATCCCTCAACTGCTTTAAATTCACCGGTAAAATCACCCATATAACCCTCAGTCTTTAAACCGAAGGTTGAAAGGACACGATAAAAAGGAGTCTTGACAAAGCTTCTTATTTCCCGCTCTCTTCTTACGACCATTCCCAAGACACAGGTCATTACTCTTCCAACAGATATTGCAGACCATTTTTTGCTTTTTAAGAAATCTTGAACAGTATTTCCGTATTTTAAAGTCAATATCCTTGAAAAATTAATACCCATTAGATAGTCTTCCTTGGCACGAAGATATGCGGCATCAGAAAGATTATCAAAAGCACTCAGTGGTTTAGCTTCCCTAATTCCCCTAAGTATCTCCTCCTCTGTCTGTGAATCTATCCACACTCTCTTCTTAACTTTAGTATTCGGTACTTTAGCCACTTGATCTACAAGGCGATATATGTACTCTCCTTCCCGTCCTGAGTCTGTACAGACATAGATGGTTCCTACATCCTTACGGTTTAAGAGTCCTTTAACAATTTGAAATTGTTTTTTTACATTTGGTATTATTTCATATTTAAATTCTTTTGGTAGAAAGGGAAGGGGCTCCATTCTCCATTTTTTAAATGCCGGATCATATGCTTCCGGATAGCTCATAGTAACAAGATGACCTACACACCAAGTAACAATACTGTCACCGGATTCAATGAAGCCATCCTGCCTTTTTCCTGTAATCTTCAAGGCCTTAGCAAATTCCAATGCTACGCTAGGCTTTTCTGTTATATATAAATTAATAGACATTACTTCCCAACTTTCCTATTATGATACTATGAATTTGCAGATTAGTAGCTCAAAAACCTACGGTTTTTGAGCTCACGTTACACTTATCCATGGAACACAATACTTTATTGTACAAGCGAAGAGCTTGCTTGCACATAAAGTATTATGTTTCCATGAACTAATCTGCTAATCGTGGATAGTAATAGTATAACGTATATTTACTAATGCGACAAATATTAATTTTTTTATAAAATATACTGGGGTATTTATTCTATTGAATAATAACAATCAATAGTTTACAATAGATGTAGTAATGAAAACCATGACACAAGGTAATATATGATCTTTATCTAGTGAGGATAAATCCCCCGTTACATGCATTGATATAAAATAATTTAGTTGAGGAGACAAGGATTAGAATGAAACCTTATCAAATTTTCAGTGATTCCTCATGCGATTTACCTGATAATCTGCTAGAGGAACATCAAATAAAGCTAATACCTTTTTATGTGAGCTTTGATCAGGAGAATTATTATAAAGAAAATATAGATATAACTAAAGAAGAGTTTTATGAAACCCTGACCTCAAAGAAAATCTATGCAAAAACCTCTCTTCCTTCTGTTCAGGACTATATCTCTGCATTTAGGTCTGCTCTTAAGGATGAAAATGATATCCTTTGCCTATGCCTGACACAGAAATTCAGCGGCTCATACCAATCAGCCTTAAATGCAAAGCAAATACTGGAGGATCAATATCCCCATTCCAACATTAGGATTATTGATAGTATACAGGCTACAGGTGGTCAAGGAATCCTGCTTTTGCAGATAGCTTCCATGAAACAAGCGGGGCTATCTTTGGATGAGGTAACCCATAAAACCAACATCCTAAAATCCACCGCAAGGATTATGTTCACTGTTAATACTCTGGAATATCTTACTAAGGGTAGAAGAATCGGTAAGGTTATTTCATTGGCAAGAGATATGCTGGATTTAAAGCCTCTAATCCAGCTTAAGGAAGCAGAACTAATTCCATACTCCAATGTTCGTGGCAGAAAAAAATCACTTGATAAGGTGTTTGAAATGGTAGAAGAGTATTTTCATGATACCCATGAAAATCCTGCTGATTATGAATTCTGCATAGCCAATGCCACTACCCCCGAGGATGCCCATTATCTCGAAAAAAGGCTTGAGATATATCTTAATAAAAGACCAACTCTTCCCATATTCCAGATAGGTGTTACTATAGGCACCTATAC
>SHOH01000044.1:5601-13792 GCA_004294845.1 Anaerolineaceae bacterium | reverse complement strand
ATAAAAGACCAACTCTTCCCATATTCCAGATAGGTGTTACTATAGGCACCTATACAGGTCCGGGGGCTATAGGCATATGCTTTGTAAAGAGATATGAATGTATATAACTATCTAGGATATAAAAGTTATTTACTAACATATAATATTAAATTATTAGAAACAATAAATTTAAGAAAGGAAGATGAATATGTCAAAAATTGGTTGTTGCGAATCTACGATGCCTGGTAGCTCCTCTGTTAATGTATCGGTGGATGTCACAAAAATAGTAAAGTACGTATGCTTTGCCGGAATTGTAATTGTAGGAATTATCTTCGGTACAAAATGCTATAATAAGATGATAGAGAACGATCTCGTCTAAAAGTTAATGAATAACTAGAAGGTATATGACCTCAAAGATTAAGGATTTATTATACTGCCAAGTTAAAAAGACTGCAAGGCTAGAAAATTATAACCTTACAGTCTTTTATATTAAGCATAATATTCAAATATTAGTATAAAGGATACTTATCAGTAAGGCTTTTTACCATCTTCATAGCTTTTTCCTTGTTAGCCTTGGTATCCTTGATAAGAAGATAAATAGCCTCGGCTATTACATCCATATCCTCGGCATTTAATCCTCTTGTTGTCACTGCTGCTGTTCCAAGACGGATTCCACTGGTTACAAAAGGTGAGGTTGGATCATTAGGAACTGTATTCTTATTACAGGTAATATTTGCTTTCTCAAGAAGCTTCTCTGCATCCTTACCGGTTACACCCATGTTCTGAAGGTCTACCAGCATTAGATGATTGTCGGTACCTCCTGATACTAGATTAAAGCCTCTCTTCATTAACCCACCTGCAAGAGCTTGTGAGTTCTCAACTACTCTTCTGGCATAATCCTTAAATTGCGGTTCCAACGCCTCCTTAAAGCATATTGCCTTGGCAGCAATTACATGCATTAAAGGTCCGCCTTGAATACCAGGAAAAACGGACTTATTCAGCTTATACTTATCAGCAAACTCTTCACTGGAAAGAATCATTCCGCCTCTAGGTCCCCTTAAGGTTTTATGCGTAGTAGTAGTGGTAACATGAGCATAGGGTATGGGGCTTTCATGATAACCGGCAGCCACAAGACCTGCTATATGAGCCATGTCCACCATGAGTAATGCACCTACTTCATCAGCCACTTCTCTAAACTTCTTAAAATCTATTTTTCTTGCATAAGCACTGGCACCTGCAATGATTAATTTGGGCTTGCTTTCATGTGCAATCCTTCTAACTTCATCATAATCTATATATCCGCTTTCATCTACTCCGTAAGGTACAATCTTAAAATAAGAGCCGCTCATATTTACGGGACTACCATGAGTCAAATGTCCTCCATGATTAAGATTCATACCCATTATCAGATCACCTGGTTTAAGCAAAGCAAAAAACACCGCCATATTAGCCTGTGCACCGGAATGAGGTTGAACATTGGCATAGGTACACCCAAAAAGCTCTTTTGCACGATCTCTTGCTAGGTTTTCAGCAATATCTACAAATTCACAACCTCCATAATATCTTTTTCCGGGATATCCTTCTGCATACTTATTTGTTAATTGACTTCCCATAGCTGCCATAACAGCTTTACTAACAAAATTCTCTGAAGCAATAAGCTCGATATGGTCTCTTTGTCTTCCAATCTCTAGGGTTATTGCATCAGCGATTTCTGGATCAAACGCTTTCACATCATCAAATGAGTACATTATTATCAATTCCTTTCAGGTTGATTTCGTATGATAGCTTATATCGCACGTGATACAAGCTGTTTAGTTGAGTATACCATACCCATCTTCTCTTTAAAAGCGAAAATATAAAGATAAACATGTCCTATTCATTACTTTATCTAATAATTATGCGTATAAATTTTAATAATTATTTGCTATTATTTTAACGCTTGAGTCAGTGTATGCCAGGGCATGGTAGCACATTTTACTCTCGCTGGCATATTGGATATGTTCATAAGTGCCACCGCGTCCTCCAAAGGCTCCAGCTCAGATTCATTTACAGTCTTCCGTTGAATCATCCTAATAAACAAATCAGAAAGCTCCATGGCAGTTTCTATGGGCTTTCCCTTGACTAAATCAATCATAAGAGATGTGGAAGCCTGTGAGATGGCACAGCCAACCCCCGTAAATGATGCATCTGCGACAACTCCATCCTTTATGACAAGCTCTAGCTTAATCTCATCACCGCAGGAGGGATTCTTCCCTTCCAATACTATGGTGGGATTTTCAAGTCTTCTTTTATTTTTCTTAGAATTACTTTGTTCAATAATAATCTGTGTGTAAATATCCTCAAGCTCCAAGTCCAAGCCACCTCCTGACATTTTTAATAGCATCTATGAAACAATCTATATCCTTCATGCTATTATAAAAATACAGGCTTATTCGACAGCAGGCATGAATTCCAAGATGGTTCATAAGGGGCTGGGCACAATGATGACCTGATCTTATGGCCACACCATAAGCATCCAGAACCGTGGATACATCATGGGGATGAACTCCCTCTATCCCAAAAGATATAACACCTGTTCCTTTTCCCTGCCTACGATCCACGTATATGGTAATATAGGGGATTTCCTCGAGCTTCTCTATGGCATATGCAGTCAGCTTATCTTCTATAGCAGCAATTTTGTCATATCCAATATCATCTATATATTCCATGGCCTTCATAAGACCATATGCGGCCTCCACATTCTGTGTGCCGCCTTCAAATTTATAGGGTGCCTCTGCGTATACTGTATCCTGCTCTGTCACAGATTCAACCATTCCACCACCATATAAGAGTGGCCTCATGTTATCGAGTAACTTTTTCTTTCCATACAATACACCGATTCCCATAGGAGCCAGCATCTTATGGCCTGAAAATACCATGAAGTCCACATTCAACTTCTGTACATCCACCTGAATATGCGGAATACTCTGAGCGGCATCCATCACAACTACTGCGCCAACTTTATGGGCCCTTCTTATAATTTCTTCTACAGGATTTATCAATCCTAATACATTGGAGACATGGGTAATCGCAACAAGCTTTGTTCTTTCATTAATTTTATCTGTAATCTCTTTTGTAGTAATTTCTCCGGATGGCTCCGTATACATATACTTTAGTATTGCGCCTTTTTTTTTCGCTACAAGCTGCCAGGGAATAAGGTTGCTATGATGCTCTGCTATGGATAGGAGAATTTCATCCCCACTGCAAATAAAGTCCTCACCAAATGAAGAGGCTATCATATTAAAGCCTTCGGTTGCTCCCTTTGTAAAAATAATTTCCTCAGAAGACTTTGCATTTATAAACCTTCTTGCACATTCCCTTGCATCTTCATATATCTGAGTTGCCTTACTGCTCAATCCATAAGCTCCTCGGTGGGGATTAGCATTATAATGCCCATAGTACTCCTTTACTGCATTTATAACTGATAAGGGCTTTTGCGTGGTCGCAGCATTATCCAGATATACTAGCCTCTTTTTACCTTCAGCCATATTATTGAGAAGAGGAAAGTCCTTAATATATTCATTCTCCTTTAGGTCACTCACATCTGATATAAGAGAAGAGGAATTTATAATCTTATTTATCATGCTGAATCACCTCCGAAATATAGTGAAAAATTCTATTACGCAAGGCTTCTAATGGTATCTTCTCTATAATTGGCGTAAAGGATGCCTCTACCATAAGTCTCTTGGCTTCCTTCTCATTAAGCCCTCTGCTCATTAGATAAAAGAGCTTACTCTTAGAAAGCCTTCCTATATTACTGGCATGCTGTCCTTCTACATTCTCCTCTCCACATAAAAGCAAAGGAACAGATATATTGACAGCCTCTTCGCTAAGAGAAATGACCGTCTCTTCCTCCCGTCCCTTGGAACCAAAAGAACCTGCTACAAAATCTAGTGTATTCTTAAATGTTTTTCGACACTTATCCATAAGTGCGCCCTTTGCCGTTATAAATCCTTGGCTATGCCTTCCGACATATTCCATACGATAGTTCATATCAATCACCTTAGACTTATTACCGATGTAAATACTATCAAGCTTTGCCATACTTCTATCGCTTTCTAATGATACATCACATTCAGATATAAGATTACCTGAGCCAAGCTCAGCCAGTATCATATTAGCAACTGCTCCTTCTCCCACCGTAACCCGATTTTTATCTAGATGGGTACTTTGCTCAGAAAGAAGCTGTATTTTAATCAGGTCAATCTCAGCTCCTTTATCTAAATTCATCTTAGTATGGCCACAATGGATATGCCTTCCATCTTCTTTTGAAAAATAGCTAATAATAATTGTCGCCTTACTATCCCTACCTGCGTTGATTATAATTTCCTCAATCAAAAGCGAATTTTCCGAATCCATGATAAAATTCAATACCATTGGTTCATCTAAAACCTCATTATCATTAATATGAATATGATAGGTTTGATTACTATGGTTTCTTACAAATTCTCTTACACCCTTAACATTCGTATCAGCATCATTCTTTAGTGCGTTTTCTTCCATTCGGATACTACTGCTATTCTTTATAGCATTTTCTTCTATCTGAATACAGTTATCATTATTCTTCAGAGGATTTTCTCTATATGGCTTTAAATCGGTAAAATCCAAGGAGATGGTGGTTTCATTAATGGCATGGCGGCTCCATGTAGGTATCTGTAATTTATTAATCTCTTCAATCCTATGCTTCACTAAATCCCCTCCTTAACCGATGCTGCCTTCCAATTCAATATCTATCAGCCTATTCATCTCCACTGCATATTCCAGTGGAAGCTCCTTAGCAATTGGTTCCGCAAAACCTCTGACTATCATTGCTCTAGCCTCTGCCTCACTGATTCCTCTGGACATAATATAATATATAGCCTCCTCACTGATACGGCCTATCTTAGCTTCATGTCCGATATCCACAGCATCATTTCTTATATCCATGACCGGAATCGTATCAGAACGGCAGGAGCTATCTAGCATCAGGGATTCACATATCACACTCGACTTACTATCTCTTGCCTCTGGTGTTACCACGATACTGCTTCTATAGGTTGCCTTACCGCCCTTCTTTGAAATGGATCTGGAGTTCACTGTAGAATAAGTATTAGGGGCAAGATGAACTACCTTTGTACCAGTATCAAGAGTCTGGCCCTCGCTGGCAAAGGATATTCCGACATATTCTGATCTTGCACCCTCTCCCTTTAATATGCTCATAGGATACAGCATGGTAATTCTGGAGCCGAAGGTTCCCGAAACCCATTCAATGCTACCGTTCTTATCTACAATTGCCCGCTTTGTATTTAGATTCAGCATGTTACGTGACCAGTTCTCTATGGTGGAATACCTAAGGCTTGCTCCTTCTTTCACATATAGCTCCACACAGCCCGCATGAAGATTCAGCACATTGTATTTGGGTGCAGAACATCCTTCAATAAAATGAACCTTTGATCCCTTATCCACAATTATTAATGTATGTTCAAACTGCCCTGCTCCCGGTGCATTTACACGAAAATACGATTGCAAGGGCAGACGAACTTCGGTATTAGGGGGAACATATACAAAGGAACCCCCTGACCATACTGCTCCGTGCAAGGCTACAAACTTATGGTCACTGGGTGGTATTAGCTTCATAAAATGCTCTTTTATAATATCCTCATACTCTATAAGGGCAGTTCCCATATCCGTATAGATTACACCCTGTCTAAGAAGCTCCTCCTTGATACTGTGATATACCACCTCGGAATCATACTGCGCGCCTACTCCGGATAATGCTTTCTTTTCCGCCTCGGGTATCCCCAATCTATCAAAGGTGTTTTTGATGAACTCGGGAATATCCTCCCAGCTGGTCTTCATATCAGTATTTGGCTTAACATATGTAATGATATCTTCCATATTAAGCTCATGTAGACTTGGACCCCATTTTGGAAGACCCAGCCTGTGGTAGGTCTCAAGAGAAGCCAGTCTTGCCTCAAGCATCCAGGAGGGTTCATCTTTGTACCTAGAAATCTCAGTAACAATTTCTTTGGAAAGTCCTCTTTCAACCTGATGAGCTGCTGCTTCTTTATCATGTATGTCATATATACTTCTATTAATATCTTCAATCTGAGTTTTATTTCTGTCCAAATTCAAGTACCTCCTTAACTGTTATTAGAATTTCTAATAACTATTTATAGGTGTTCTTAGTTGCGTTTATAAGAGGGGGAGACTGGTAAATCCATGTTCATTGATTTCATGGGCTAAACTCTTATCTCCAGTTCGCATAATTCTTCCATCCGCCAGAATGTGAACATAATCTGGCTCAACACTACTAAGAAGTCTTGTATTATGGGTTATGATTATGATAGCATTATTCTTACTTCTAAATCGGTTAATCCCTTCTGATACCGCCCTTACAGCATCCACATCAAGACCAGAATCGGTCTCATCCAGAATTGCAAGCTTGGGATTAAGTACCAACATCTGAACAATCTCATTCTTCTTTTTTTCTCCACCGGAAAAACCCACGTTCAAATACCTATGAGCATATTCTGAATCAAAATCTATCTCACTCATCACAGACATAAGCTCTTTACGAAAGCTTACAAAGCTTATATTTTGCCCTGTTATGGCACCCTTAGCAGCTCTTAGAAAATTCTCTACCGTAATCCCCTCTACCTCCTCAGAATTTTGGAATGAAAGGAAAATACCCTTTTTCGCTCTTTCATCAGTCCTATCCTCTGTGATATCATCCTCTTCAAAAATGATATTCCCCTTTGTAACAGTATAATGGGGATACCCCATAATAACATTGGCAAGGGTGGACTTGCCTGCTCCATTAGGTCCCATAATTACATGAACCTCTCCTTTATTAACACTTAAATTTAATTCTCTAATGATTTCCTTGCCGTCAATCGCAGCATGGAGATTATTTATCTCTAAAAGTTTAGTCATAATTATATCCTTTCCTGAGCACACATTTTGCATATCCAGATTAATTCTATCTCTTTTCTATAATGATTTTATATAGATAGCGGTTTATGCTGACACTAAATATCACTTAAATGCTGATGTCCGTCATAGCACATACAGAGCCATTCTGATAACAGCCGCAATGGCTTTCACAGATTGGCAATAGCTCCATGACTTTATCCAGAAACCCATATACCGCACCGGATTCCTCTGTATTCAGAGAGCAAAAATATTCACACAGCTCTTTATTTGCCTGAGCATGATGCTTCTGGTGTGCTTCTCTTGCTTTTACACCTAGTGCAGTAAGCCTATAATACTTTTCCTTCCTGTTTCCTGGTTTTGTATAGCTTTCGGCGAGATTTTTAGACAAAAGCTTATCACTTAATTGAGTCAAGGCTCCCTTGGATATTCTAAGTCTTACTGACAGTTCTCCCGCATTTTCTCCAGGATACTGATGTATTGTTTCTATCAGCTTAATCTCTGCCCCATAAAGCCTATGGCCAACACCGTAATCTCTGGCAGTTTTTTGATCATCATTAATTAATGAAACAATCTGAAAAAACTTGCTCGTTAATTTACAGTTCATACAATTCCCTCCTGATTGCTTATTGTCTTATTAATATTATAAACTTCCACATACAAATGTCAAGGATTGTTTAGCTGCTAAACATAATTACATAAAATGAGATCAGGCACAATGTGCCTGACCCCAATAGTGTCCTGCTTCTGTATGGTATTGTATTTTAATATTATATCAAATAAACTCCGGTCCAAAGCCCATAGGAAGTAGTTCCTCCAAGAAATAGACCAGATAATCTTCCTCGGATTTAGCTACAATCACAAGGAATCTGTGGGGATCCACAAACTCCCGCATAACTTGGCGACAAACTCCACAGGGAGGGCAGTAATCCGTAATAAGACCGTCCTTCCCACCCACTATGGCGATAGCAGCAAAATCTTTTTCTCCTTCACTGATTGCCTTAAAGAAAGCGGTTCTTTCAGCACAATTCGTAGGTGTAAAGGAGGCGTTTTCAATATTACATCCGCTATAAATCTTCTGATTAATAGTTAATAAGGCTGAACCAACCTTAAAATCAGAGTAAGGTGTATAAGCATGCTCCATAGCTAATATAGCTTCTCTAATTAAATTCTTTATAACAGATCGGCTTACCAGCTCATTATTAGCTAACAGCTCTCCTTTTTCTTGACGAATCAGACTATGCATTTGATCCTTCTCCAT
>SHOH01000044.1:2310-5501 GCA_004294845.1 Anaerolineaceae bacterium | reverse complement strand
ATCCTCCCTCTAAAAAATATTTTATTTCACCGCTTACAAGGTAGGATTTATCCTCCCTCAAAAATTATTTTTATTTGTTTTAATATCCCCCTGCCTCTTCATTCTTGGCAAGCTTAATAATTCTACTGGTGCCTAGTCTTTCAGCTCCAAGTTCAATAAATTTCTCAGCATCATCAAAGGAAGCGATTCCTCCTGCTGCCTTGATCCTTACATTCTCTCCAACATGCTTTGCAAACAAAGCAACATCCTCGAAGGTTGCTCCTGCTTTAGAAAAGCCCGTAGAGGTCTTGATGAAATCAGCTCCAGCTTCTGTTACGACTTGACACATCCTAATTTTTTCATCCTCCTCTAAAAGGCAGGTCTCTATGATTACCTTTAGTATTCGATCTCCACATACTGCTTTAATCTGTTTGATTTCATCAATAATCTTATAGCATTCACGGTCCTTCACTGAACCAATGTTTATGACCATGTCAATCTCATCTGCACCGTTTGCTATTGCATTCTTTGTTTCAAATACCTTAGTCTCGGTTGTCTGATAACCATTTGGAAAGCCTATAACTGTACAGACGGCCATTTTGTCCTTTACATATTCCTTTACCCTCTTTACAAAGGAAGGTGGAATACATACAGATGCCACACCATAGGCAATAGCATCATCACATATCTGTTTTATTTCATTCCATGTTGCTGTCTGTGTTAGTAGGGTATGATCTACTCTACGAAATATGTCTTTTCTATTCATATTTCCTTCCGCCTTTCAATACAACTTATTTTTTGAACACCTCGCAATACATCTAATCCGGAGTCATAACATAGTTCTAGCTTATGCAATTTCTAGAGCAACTTCCATCATATCACGGAAAGTATTTTGCCTATCCTCTGCTGATAATGCTTCCCCTGTAAATACATGGTCTGATATAGTAAGTATGCAAAGGGCTTTCTTTCCGGCTCTAGCTGCATTCATATAAAGGGCAGCTGCTTCCATCTCTACACAAAGAACATTCATCTTTCTCCATAATGAATTTGCATCGGGGTTGTCATCGTAGAAGGTATCAGAAGACAGAATATTACCAACTACAGTCTTAATACTAAGCTTCTCTGCGGCTTCTACTGCTTTGCGAAGAAGTCCAAAATCTGCAATCGGGGCAAATGTTCCGGGAAGCTTATACTGATCGGCAAACTTGGAGTTGGTGGATGCACCCATACCGATAACAATATCTCTTAATTTAATATCATCTGCTATTCCGCCTGCCGATCCTATTCTGATGATATTATCAACATCATAAAAATTAAAGAGCTCATAAGAATATATTCCGATAGATGGTATACCCATGCCGCTTCCCATAACTGAAACCTTTTTCCCTTTATAGTTACCTGTAAAGCCAAGCATGTTCCTAACTGTATTAAAGCATACCACATCTTCCAAATAATTCTCTGCAATAAATTTTGCCCGTAACGGATCCCCGGGCATAAGGACGGTTTTCGCTATATCACCGACTTTTGCTTCTATGTGTGGTGTTGGTATATTCATATTCTCTTCCTCCTTTATAATTAAGCATTTTTAGTAGAGCATATATCTTTATAAATACAATTGATATGAAATATTTTAACATTTATTAAATAAAAAGGCAATTATCTCTGACTTTTCTACATTCAAATCCAACTCAAACTTTCAATTTTTAATATTGAATATATTATTTACTACATTGCTTTATAATAATAAAATGATATAATCTACATTATTAGTGTTTTTTACAAATTATGTGACATAGATTATATGACTAGAATTGGAGATGAATTGTATTGAAGAAATTTTTCACAGTTAGTGGTATGATAAAGCCTAATCAGATAGTAGGAGACTTGCTTCCAACAAAAACGATTTATAAAAATTTTCTTAAAATGGCATGGCCTTCAGCTCTTGAAGCCCTTCTTGTTGGACTCGTAAGTGCGGTTGATACCATGATGGTAGGAGGATTAGGTAAGAATGCCATTGCAGCAGTTGGTATAACAAATCAACCGAGATTTATACTGCTGGCAACAATTTTTTCTCTAAATGTTGGTATCACAGCTGTCACAGCCAGAAGAAAGGGACAAAAGGACCAGACAGGAGCTAATAATACTTTAAGATCAGGCATACTCTTAGCAACTATAATCTCTCTAGTCATGTCTGTTTTAGGCTATTTTTTCGCGAGGCCAATCCTTTTATTTGCAGGTGCTGAGGATTCTTATATTAAGGATGCCATGACATATCTTAGAATAATAATGTTCAGTATCCCCTTTCAGTCTCTTAACCTAACTATAAATGCAGCTCAGAGGGGATGCGGTAAAACCAAGATATCTATGTGGACGAACGTAGCCAGTAATCTGGTCAATATAGTCTTTAACTATCTTCTGATTAACGGTATTGGTATATTTCCAAGGCTTGAGGTTGCAGGTGCAGCAATAGCAACTACTATGGGAGCATGTGTCGCCTTTTTAATTTCAATCGCCCATCTATTTAAAAGAAATAATTATTTAAGTTTTTATCATAAATCCATATGGTCACTGAGAAGATTTATATTAAACCCAATACTAAAAGTAAGCTCCAGTGCATTTGTCGAACAGGTATTTATGAGAATCGGTTTCTTTTCATATGCAGCTATCATAGCAAGGCTGGGAACTACGTCATATTCTACCCATTTAATATGCATGAATATTCTATCCCTATCCTTTTCATTTGGTGACGGATTATCAATTGCCGCATCAGCCTTGGTAGGTCAGAATCTTGGCGCAAAAAGACCGGATTTGTCCATTATATATGGTAAAACCGGTCAAAGGTTGGCATTTATGATATCCTCTGTTGTATTCTTTATATTCATGTTTGGCGGAGAATTCTTGGTTTCATTATTTAGTGATGAACAGGCTATCATAGCCCTTGGGTCAAGTATAATGATACTTGCAGCCTTTAGTACCCATGCCCAAACCTCACAGGTGGTTATGTCAGGATGCCTTAGAGGTGCCGGAGATACCACTTATATAGCAGTTACCTCTTTTATAAGTATTGCCTTAATTAGGCCTTTTCTCACCTGGTTTCTTTGTTTTCCTGCGGGACTCGGTCTGTATGGTGCTTGGATTGCCTTAGGCCTAGACCAGGTATTTAGATTGGTCGTAAACTTCAGGCGATTCTCAAGCGGAAAATGGTCGCTGAT
>SHOH01000044.1:0-2210 GCA_004294845.1 Anaerolineaceae bacterium | reverse complement strand
TTTATGGATATTCCCACATGTCGCCTGTATAGGGATCCACCCAATACCAGCCGTAGGTTACGGTATGCCCTATTCCAGTATCTATATCATCAATTACGAACTCATAGAGATGAAAAAGATAATGACCGCTAGTATCATCTGTATCTTCATATACTAGGTAATAATCTGCAAATTCCAGCTTATAGAAGTAATCCTGGTGATTCTCCTGTAAGCTGATTTTTATAAAATTACTTGCGTATGCTTCCTTCACAAGATCTAACGCTTCCATGGGTTCCAATAGAATTATATCATGAGGGATTTTTAAATCAAAATTACTAAATCTAGGTATCCCTACAAATAAAAGCCATATAATTAGAATAGCTCTTCTCATAAAATATCTCCCCATTCGATATACTGTCTGAAATATGGTGTTTCTTTAATCCTAGCATTGCAATCCATATATTTCCAGCAATTTCGAATGAGGAGAATCGACTTATAAATCCTCAATATTCGGTTTTCATTTATAATTCTTAATTGTTCCAAATTAAATAAGAATTATCATCCCTTAGATTATTACCTTATCTAATATTTATTTATCGGAATCTTCTTTATTAATCCTATCATTTAACCTATCACCAATTCCCGGAACAATTTGATTCTTATTCCTTTGCTTTTTATATATTTTTTTCGATATAATAACAGCTACTGTTATAAGAACTGCCCACATAATCAGATATGGAAGGTTTACTACAAACCATACGAAAAAGTTCTTTAGTCCCTCACTGATATCAAACATAGATTTACTAAATCCGTTTTTGATTCTGATGAATACTGTTTCTTTTTCTTCAGTAGTAGGTGTCATTCGCTCTACCTCATTAATTGAAATGGTAACCGTACTATAATCCACCTTATTATCAATAGTTCTAAGCTCGGTTTCATACATCTGCAGCTCATAGCGAATAGAGCTTAAACGGCTCTCTAATGTCACAATATCCTCTAATGTCTCAGTCTTTTCTAAAAGAGACCATAACCTCTCCTGCTCAATCTCTAGGGACTTCTTACGACTAAGGGTATCCACATATTCAAGGGTAACATTATCTGACGAGGATGTTTCATTTATGACATTTCCATTCTCCTTAACAAGATCAACAAATTCATTCAGCTTATCCTTAGGAATTCTTGCAACAATAGAACCATATCTGGAGCTACCACTGCTATAATATCTTTTTCCGCTTATTTCTGTTCTTTCATCATAACCACCAAGTCTTACGATCTCATCCTTGATGATGCTAACAAGATCATCAAATTCTTGAGTTTCCACTTCTAAATTTACTCGGGTAATTATCTTATCCATAGTTTGATTTGCTGCAATATTCCCTGCTGTAAAATCTGTTGTACTGGTAAGTCCATATTCTTTTGATTTGTTATCAGCACTACCCGAATCCTGGGTGGGTGCTTCAACCCTGTCATAATCATATGCAGTCTTATTCTCTGACTTACTTACATCAAATTTTGCTCCTTTACTGGCACAAGCAGTAAAGACAAGACCTAATATTACAGTCATTACAAGTATAGCCCCTATCCTAAATTTCTTCATTTCCTCCTCCTTCTGCTGCGTAAGCAGCATATAAATATTTTACAAAAAGCATCTAAGTGCTTTTAACAAGTACGCCTAGGGTACTCATTCTCCTCTTTTATGCTACTTATTAGACGCTGCGGACTTCCACATGGTTCCAAACTCTTCATCAATAAGGTGGTATAAAAAATCTATATAAAAATACTCAACCAATAACCCCTTGTCTCCCATAGCTTTAATTTCCTCACGGGTTACCCATTTTGCTTCTACTACTTCCTCAGGTTGTAATTTAAGCTCCTCTATGCTTACATCTGTCTTTACAAGCCATACGGCACAAAAGCTGTTATGCCTTCTATACATCATAGCTAGGCTGGAATTTTCTCTTGTAGCTTTAATTCCAAGCTCCTCCCATAGCTCCTTCTGACAGGTTGTCCAGGCATCGTCCCCGGCGATTGCCGATCCTCCTGTATTAGCCCAATATCCAGGCTTCCAGCTAACTGTGTCAGTTCTTTTTTGTATAAGAATCTGTCCCTTACTGTTAATTGGATAAATATGCACCACCAGATGATAATCTCCCTCTTTAAGAGGCTTTCCTCGTTTGTGCGTTCTATTAGTCTTTATAAAGCATTTATCGTATATGTCCCAGAGCTCCATC
>SHOH01000188.1:1839-3772 GCA_004294845.1 Anaerolineaceae bacterium | reverse complement strand
TAAGATAAGCTGCATATGCTATAGCCTACCCACAAGGTGGCTATACATATGCAGCTTTTTTTATCTTATTGTTATATCATACAAAGAATTTTATTCCATAACAATTTATTTGGCTATTTTTAAATTCTTTGATAAAATAAAAACAATTTTATCAAAGAATTAATCAATGATAGTATTTATATGGTTTATTTAAGATTAAAATGGCAGCAAATATATTATTAATTATATGTTATTTAAATAAAACTCAATGTCAGGAATGCAAATATGTGGAATATGCATAATAAAAGTAATAAAAAACACCAATAAAAATGTTTTTATTATTGTATTTATTGTGAACTCGTATTATAATGTGCTTGTAGTATATTATTAATACTTAATTGGAGGGAACAGGTATGAAAAAAACGAAAAGTTTTATCGTTGCTTTATTACTTCTTGCTATGACTACAATGTTGTTTACCGGTTGCGGCAAGAAGTATGAAGCATTAGCCACAGGCATTGAAGGGGATATATCTGTAATGCTTTGGTCTGGCTCAGGCAACTACATGGAAGATATTGGTCACCAGGATCTATCTCCCGAAGATTTAACAGGACAGAACGAAGCCGCAGTATATGCTATGGCTAAGAAGTTTAATGAGACATATCCGAACATCAAGATTAACGTATATGCTAAGGTTGGAGGACCACATGATAACGAAACTCCTTGGGCACAGGAATTAGAGAACTTTAAAGCAGCTTATGGTAAGTATCCTGATATCTATGCTTCTACTGACCTTTCAGGTGATATTGCCAGAGGCATGGTTGCAGACTTATCCGTATTTTCAAATGACCCTGTATACAAATCCTTTAATCCATCTATTATGAATATGATGAACTATTATGGTTTCCAAGCAGGACTTCCACAGTTCATTCAGCCTTGGGGTGTATACATTAACAAGGAATTGGCAGAGCAGAACAATATTGATATTCCTCCTATGGATTGGAATATTGATGAATACACTGCATTTGCTAGATCCGGAGATAATAAGAATTTCTGGGGAGCTATGGATATACCTATGAGCTTTATTAATACCGGAACTAAAGATATTACATACTCACTTCATCATTATAAGGGAGAAGGAGATCATGTTAATCTTACTTCTGAAGCAGTAGCAGATTTGCTTGAGTATATTCCTAAGTGGTCAACTTCAGCTATCTGGACTCAATGGGATGTACAGGGTATACCTCAAGAGGTTATGGATACCAATGGTTGGTGGTCTTATAACTTCTTTAAGAATGGATATTGCCTAACCTTAGATGGTGACCCTTGGATGATGGGTGATGCCGCTAATCCTACTCCCGGACATTGGGGAACAGTTCAGTCTAATGATTGGGACATCTATCCAAGACCTTCTACAGATTATCAAGAGAATACTATAGGTATCGTACTAGATCCTATGGCTATTCACAACTATGCTATGGATGATAATAATCCTGAGTGGACTGAGGAAGAGAAGAGCAAGCTTCAGGTTGCTTATACATTTGCGGCATTCTGGGCAGGCAGCACAGATTCTATGAAGGCGAGAGCTGAGCAGATGTGGATGGACCAAGGCGTTGAGAAGACATCTATGAATGACTCCTTCCCGTTGGTTACCGGTAAAGAATTCGAAGAGCAGATGGAAATCTGGTATTCAACAACTACTCATGAGCGTTTTGCTGACAAAGCTAAGATGCCTGGATTCCAATATGTACTTGAGCTTTGGGAGAAGGGGCAGTTCTGGGATATCTCCGATAAGGCATATCCTTACTATGTAATGGAAGACGGAACAAGAAGAGAAGCCATATATGAATGGCAATTTATCTACAATGTTGATATAGCAGGTGCTTTAAGAACCGATCCCAACTGGTTGGATCAGGTTAAGGCAAAGCTTCCTGATTGGAATAAGAATATTAACGA
>SHOH01000188.1:0-1739 GCA_004294845.1 Anaerolineaceae bacterium | reverse complement strand
CTTACCATAAGGGAGCGAGTCACAATGAAGAATAGATGGCAGAAGGTGTCTATTACACTGCTTGGAATTGTAGCAGTAGTTGCTACTCTAATGTTATTCATATTTAGAGATAACACAGAGTATATAAGCGGAATAGATATGAATAAGACTAAAGCAGCTTATAGGTTGCTTAATGATTCCTTAGGTGATAGACACAATACCTATACTGATTTTTTATCCGCTAACGATTATCCGAATGGACAGGGCACTTATAGCGCTCAGCCGGATACCGGCCTAGAGTCAGAGGCTTACGGCGGATTGTCTGTCAGATTGGATTATAATGAGACCACCAACTACAAGGTCGAGGTTGCTTCACCCGGTCTTTATTATGTAATGATGGATTATAAGCCACTGGAAAATGCTTTGGCTGATTTTAATGTCAAATTATTAGTAAATGATACACAGCTTTATGAAGAAATGCAAAATATTAAGCTACCTCTATACTGGACGGATGAGACAAAGGATTATCCGGTCGATAGGTATGGGGATCAGGTGGCTCCAAAACAGATAAGCTCTAAAGATTGGACCAGAACTTATCTCTATAACAATACTTATTATACTGCAGATCCCTTGTTATTCCCATTGGATGAAGGTATCAATAATATTACGATTACGAATATATCTAATGATGGGTTAGGGCTGGGTACCATAATAGCTATAGCACCACAAGAACTATCCTCCTTTTTAGAATACCGTAGTAAACACAGCGGATCCTTAGTTACCTCCATGGTAACTATAAACTCGAATAGCTATATTGGGAAAAATACTACGCAGGCAATCTATGCGTCGGAGAACAATCCCGCCCTAACGCCTCATAATAGTGAATATAAATTACTTAATACCTTAACTTGGAGCGAAGCAGGCTCTGAAGTTACATATGAAATAGATGCTCCACAGGATGGCTTCTATAATATTGCTCTACATTATAAGAGTACGAAAGAGGAATTCGATGTCTTTAATACGATTCGTATAGACGGCGCGGTGCCTTTTGAGGAAATGAAGAATTATGCCTTTGCTTCTACAGGGAGTAGCTGGGCAAATGAAGTATTATCTGATGAAGAGGGTAATCCCTATGAATTCTATCTGACCAAAGGTAGGCACACTATTACCTTACGCTCTGAGATGGAACCCGTAGTAGAAGCATATAGGTATGCCAGATTAATATCTGAGCATGTCATGCAGCTTGAGCTTGAAATCACCAAGATAACCGGTGCGACAAGGGATAAGGATCGAACCTGGCAGATGACCAGATATATTCCTGAGATTCCCGATTATCTGGAGGCTTATGTTACCTTAATAGATTATATAAAATATACCCTACAAAACTATGCACAAGGTGGAGTTAACAGTGCTCTTCTTTCATATATGGATAAGGCTCTGGACTTTATCGTAGAGATGCAAGAATACCCTGATGAAATAGCTTTATATAAGCAGAATCTTACTTCGGGAAGAGACAATTCTGTACTTAAATCCATGAGTAATTTTACTTCCACCCTGGTTACACAGAATTTCTCATTGGACCTTATATATGTCTATGGTAATAAAGAGTTGCCAAGAGCTAAGGCAAGCTGGCTTTCTTCCTTGGGCAATAGCTTCATGACCTTAGTCTACTCCTTTACCTCTGACAAATTCGACCAGAAGAATAATCCTGAAGCTTTAAATATCTGGGTTAACAGAGCTACAACTCATGTTGACCTCTT
>SHOH01000043.1:10005-21548 GCA_004294845.1 Anaerolineaceae bacterium | reverse complement strand
TATTATTTTACATATCTTAACTGACTTAAGTATAAAAGTCAATACTATTTTAGTATTGTATCTCTAAAAATTTTAATAATGCACTGATAAAAGGCTTTTCATTAATACTTTAATATGGTATATATATTGTATACAATGTAATTCATTCCAATCAGTCTCTTTTATATAGTGAAAGGAGTTTTATATATGAGTATTTCTTTTGAAGCAGTTATGTCAACAGTTGGATCACGTAATATTATTAGGCTTCCCATAAGCTCAAGTGAAATGCTACCTTCCCGCGGTATGGTCATGATTCAGGGAACCATAAATGGTATCTCTTTTCAAGCCCCCTTGGAACCGGATGGAAAGGGTAGTCATTGGTTCGAAGTCAGTGATACATTGATCTTACAATTAGAAGTAGAAATCGGTCATCCGCTATCCCTTAAGATAGAGCCACTTAGTGAATGGACCGAGCCTGTAATTCCCGACGATATTATGGAACCAATCATCAAGGAAGGGCTTCTCGACCAGTGGAATTCTCTTACCACAAAAGCAAGATGGGAGTGGCTCAGGTGGATACGTTCTACCAACAATCCTGCTACCCGTCAGAAAAGAATTAATGTAGCTTGCTCCAAGCTTCAAAAAGGAGACAGAAGGCCTTGCTGTTTTAATGCTAGTCTCTGTACCATACCTGAGGTCTCGAAATCAGGTGTCCTATTTGACTAACCATCTATATAATTAACATGGCATCACCGAAGCTAAAAAAACGATAACGCTCTTTCACTGCCGCATTATAGGCATTTAGAATGTTCTCTCTGCCAGCAAATGCAGATACAAGCATCATAAGTGTAGATTCAGGCAGATGAAAATTGGTTATCAAACCGTCCATCACCTTAAAGCGGTAGCCCGGATAGATAAATATTGAAGTATCACCGCTACCTGCTATAACATAACCATCCATATCGGAGGAGGATTCAAGGGTCCTGCAGCTTGTGGTTCCCACACAGATAATCCTACCTCCGTTTTTCTTTGCTCTATTTATCTTATCTGCTTCCTCTTTTAATATTTGATAATATTCCGAATGCATATGATGGTCCATCACATTATCTACCTTAACCGGACGAAATGTACCCAGACCCACGTGCAGAGTCACATATGCAATATCTACACCCAAAGAATTTATTTCTTCAAGAAGCTCAGAAGTAAAATGAAGCCCTGCCGTAGGAGCTGCCGCAGAGCCATCATATTTGGCATAGACTGTTTGATATCGGTTTTTATCTGTAAGCTCATGGGTAATGTAAGGAGGTAGAGGCATTTGACCAAGCTGATCAAGAATCTCTTCAAATATTCCCTTATATGAAAATCGGACTAAACGGTTGCCTTCTTCCACAACATCAAGGATTTCTCCAGTAAGTAAACCGTTAGCAAATGATATTATCGTTCCAGGCTTTGACTTCTTTCCAGGCTTCACCAAGGTTTCCCATATATCATTATCTTTCCTTTTTAGTAATAATAATTCAATTCTGGCACCATGACTGTCTTCATCTGATTTGGGTTTGTCCAAACTACTTATCTTCTCTCCGATTAGGCGTGCAGGAATAACCTTGGTATTATTCAACACCAAGCAATCACCCGCTTTGAGAAATGTTTGAATTTCCTTAAATATTCTATGCTCATATTCGCCCAAAGATCTCTTTAGCACCAATAGCCTTGAACCTGACCTATCCACCAGAGGATCCTGAGCGATAAGCTCCTGCGGTAGGTCATAATAAAAATCATGTGTTTTCATTAATATTCCTCATATCTTATGTTGTCATATTGTAGAGTCAATAAGCCCATCAACTTTGTCTTAGGCTAAAAAGTGGGATTCCCAGCCTGTTAGAATAAAAGGTCTGATTTTTTCTTTAGTAGCTTAGCACCATTAACAATAAGAAATATACCTGCTGCCAGGCCGGATAAAATCAGAACAATACCAAGTACCAAATTCCAGACTCCTACGGATTTCATCGTGTTATAAATCTTCTCCATCATGATATTTTCCTCCTCAAATTTATGATTGCTCAGGGCCATATTGCTGATAATATGCATCAATTGATTTCTTTAATTGGTCATCTATTATTATATTTCCCTTATAGGGCTTATTGTAAAGATGCTCTACTACCTCGTCCATGGTTACGATAGCTGTGGTTGCAAACTTGTAGGTATCTTCTATTTCTTTAAGAGCACTTTGTGAACCTTGTCCCCGTTCCATTCTATCAACAGATACAACCAGTCCCAAAACCGTAACTTCTCCTTGCGCAAGCGCAGATTGCTTATGAATTATCGGCATGGTTTCTTGGATGGAGGTGCCTGCTGTAGTTACATCCTCTATAATAATTATTCTGTCACCGTCATTAATGGGAGATCCAAGTAAGATACCTTTATCACCGTGATCCTTTATCTCCTTGCGGTTGGAGCAATATCTGATTTCTTTATTAAAATGCTCACTTATTGCCATAGATGTGGCAACTCCTAAAGGGATTCCTTTATAAGCCGGTCCGAACAGAACATCAAAATCAAGTCCGAATTTATTATTAATAGCCCTTGCATAATATTCACCTAGTTTACGAAGCTGTGAGCCTGTTCTATAAAATCCGGTATTAATAAAAAACGGAGTCTTTCTTCCGCTCTTTGTTATAAAATCCCCGAATTTGAGCACTCCACAGTCAACCATAAATTCAATAAAATCCTTTTTGTATTGTTCCATCTTATTCCTCCGATATTATTTTGTTTATCTGACACAACCGATTAACTCTTTGATATCCATAATATTCTTTCTTATCATATAGTATTCTATTCCTTTAAGTACTTCCTCAGTAGCTCTAGGATTGATAAAATTAGCCGTACCTACAGCCACCATAGAAGCTCCTGCCATAATAAATTCCAAGGCATCCTCACCGTCCATAATTCCCCCCATTCCTATGATGGGAATCTTCACTGCATTAGCGGCCTGATACACCATTCGAACTGCTATGGGCTTTATGGCTGGTCCTGATAACCCCCCTGTCTTGTTGGCAAGAAGAAATGCTTTTCTTTCTATGTCAATCTTCATACCGGTAAGTGTATTAATTAGAGAGATTGCATCAGCACCACCTGCTTCTGCTGCCTTTGCTGTGGTAGCAATATCAGTCACATTTGGGCTAAGCTTAATAATCATAGGTTTCTTAGAATATCTTCGCACCTGTGATGTGATTGCTTCAACGCGGCAAGGATCCTGTCCAAAGGCAATCCCGCCTTCCTTAACATTGGGACAGGATATGTTGATCTCCAGCATGTCCACGTCACAATCAGAGAGCCTCTCCGCTACCTCGCAATATTCTTCTGCAGTTTTACCAACCACATTTACTATGATCTTAGTATCATAAGCTCGAAGGAAAGGTAGGTCCCTTTGAATAAATACATCCATGCCTGGGTTTTGAAGGCCGATTGCATTAAGCATTCCTCCATAGGTTTCCGCAATTCTTGGTGTGGGATTTCCGGGCCAAGGTATAGTAGATACTCCTTTAGTTGTTACTGCACCCAGTCTGGACAGATCTACATAATCGCAATATTCCATGCCCGATCCAAAGGTTCCAGAGGCTGTCGTTACAGGGTTCTTAAAGGTAATTCCTGCTATATTAACTTTCATACTTATATCTTTCACGTTTTTTACTACCATATTTCTATAATCCATGTTCTTATCTCCGATGTTTTTCTGCTATAATCTTGTTTGCTTTATTAAAATCCTTCATTATTCTATACTCATTACCATTATAATACTATCTCATCGGCATAGAATACAGGTCCTTCTTTACATATCCTTTTATTATTCACATTTGAATGATGGTCTTTTTCTGAAGTTTGACATACACATGCTAGACAGGCGCCGATTCCGCAAGCCATACGCTCCTCCAAGGATAGCTGAGCCTTTATCTGATTTGCTTCTGCATATTCCTTAATTCCTCTAAGCATTGGAGTTGGTCCACATGCATATATTATATCCGCTGTAAGATTATGATCTTTGATAGCATCCAGTACATTTCCCTTAGTTCCTCTACTTCCATTTTCTGTGGACAGATATACATTCCCGTACTCTTCAAATTCCTTATATAAAAACGTATCATCCCTGTAACCAAGTACGATATTTTTCTTACACTTTAACTGCTTCGCAAGCTCAAGTAGTGGAGGAATTCCAATACCCCCTCCAACTATTAAGGCTTTCTTTCCTTCTAAGGTAAAGCCATTTCCTAAGGGACCGATACAATCTATTTCATCTCCTGGCTTAAGGCCTGCAAACTCTTCTGTCCCTTTTCCTACAACACGGTAAACCAATCTTACCCTTCCCGACTTTTGATCGATTTCACATATACTGATTGGTCTTGGTAAAAGCCTACCACCATCATTACAATATAAGGATATGAACTGCCCTTGCTTGGCTGTAGCTGCCATGTCTTCTGCCTGGAGCCACAAATCATATACTCCTTCTTCTATCCTGTCATTTTGTAATACCTTGATACTTCTCTTTAAAGCAACTGACATTGTATTCTCCTTCTTATATATGAATATACCTAGTCTGTTCTCAGTATTTACTTAACCCTCATTAATCTTTACATGAACCTGGATTTTATGTGAGCAACAGAATTTCCTTCCATATATCAACCCATTTCTTTCTATCATTATAAACAAGCATAATTTAAATTACAAGTATAAAGAATGTGTCTAACTATCACAATAATATAGAAATATATTTATACTGACTAATTTGCAATAGGAGATTTGACTATGAACCCAAATTCTAGAATACCTAAAGATAAATGTCCAGATAGTACCCTAAGACTTCTTAAGGAAGGGTATTTGTTCATACCTAACAGATGCCATATATATAAATCCGACGTTTTTTCTACCCGTATTATGGGTAAAAAGGTTGTTTGCATAAGTGGAGCAACTTCAGCTGAAATATTCTATAATAATGAGCTTATGACCAGAAAGAAAGCTCTTCCAAAAAGAATACAAAAAACTCTTTTTGGTGTGAAAGCAATTCAAACCATGGATGGAATGGCTCATAAGCATAGAAAAAAACTTTTCTTATCCATTATGTCTAAGGATAGAGTCGAGCTTCTAAACCGTATAACCAAAAGCTTATGGGCTCGCCATGCGAAGGAATGGACAAATTACGATACCCTTGTACTTTTTGATGAAGCTGCTAAAGTGTTTTGCAAGGCTGCATGTATATGGTCAGGAATCCCAATAAAAAATGCTGATGCAAAAATACTTGCTAAAGATTTGACTGCTATGGTTGATGCCTTTGGTGGCATAGGGCTAAGGTATTGGAAAGGAAGGCTTGGCAGAATTAGAACGGAATACAAGATGAAGCAAATAATAACTAAGGTTAGGCAAAAAAAGTTAACTGTAGCAACCGATTCTGCCCTCTATAAAATTGCATTTTATAAGACTCCTTCTGGAAAGCTGCTAGACCCTAATACTGCAGGTATTGAACTAATTAACATATTAAGGCCAATTACAGCTATTTCTACCTATATTACCTTTGGAGCACTCGCACTTCACCAATATCCAAAATACAAGGATATGATAGCTAAGAATAAGCTTGATCCCTATTTATTTGCTCAGGAAATCAGGCGTTATTACCCCTTTGGCCCCTTCCTCGGTGCAAAGGTAAAAAATGATTTTATATATAATAATTATTATTTTAAAAAAGGGACATTGATCTTTCTTGATATTTACGGTACTAACCATGATGAGCGTATATGGAAAAACCCAAGTGATTTTTATCCCGAACGGTTTAACTTCTGGAACGGTAACCCCTTCAATTTTATACCTCAGGGGGGAGGGGATCCTTCAACAGGCCATCGTTGTCCCGGAGAATGGGTTACAATTATGCTATTAAAATCCAGTATAGAGTTCTTGGTAAATCATTTATCATATGATATACCCTTGCAGGATTTTAGTTATAGCTTACGTAGAATGCCCACAATTCCTAAAAGCCGTTTTATTATAAACAGGGTTAAGCATCGCCCATAGATAAAAATGTTACGGTAAAATAAGTTGTCTTATCTGTCCCTTACATTTTTCTTCTTCATCATAACCACCGATAAAATCATAAATATAATACCGCTACCAAACATGAGTACAAACTGCATCCAAGGAGCAAATACAGTATTCCCAATCTTAAGGTCCATACCTGTAATCTCTGAGTACTCTGCAATTGCTTCCTTTGGTAAGCCTGCAAAGGTAGCATTTAAGGCATCCTTCGTAAATTCCTTACGCATCCATGCACTTCCCTGAGTCATAGGAATAAATGCAAGAATCTTCCCAACAATTTTAGGCATTATTCCTATAGGGACATACATACCAGTTATAAAACCTGATAGAGTATGTACAAATGTAGATATACCATTATAAGCACTTCTGGTTCGAGCTAGGCTTGTGATAAAAAATATAAAGGCTGTGGTTGAAAAGGAATTTAAAACAATTAAGCCCACTACCTTCAGGGCCAAGGTAAGTGACATAAGTGTTCCGCCTGTAAGCACCAAAATAATCTCAGATACTATTACAGTTATAAGACTAAAAATAACGCTCAAACTTATAGCTGAAATTACATAACCTGATACTAATATAAAACGAGAAATAGGTGCTACATAATAACCTGCAAGCTTTCCGCTTTCCTCATCCCAGCTCATCATACTAAGCATACCCATAGAGGAAGATATTCCGTTTACTATGGTTATACCTGCTATTATCAAAGAAAGTACAAGATTTCGTGCATTCACATTATCAAGGGCGGGGTTTCTGATGCCTGGCACCAAATGCTCCGCAGGTATGAATGTTTCCCCCATTAATTTATCCATATAACGCAGAACATCCTTAACCATATCAATATTCATTTCACCAAGAAAAATTAGCATCAGAGTTATTATAATTAGCATGGATAAAAAAGTATAAAATACATTTTCTTTATCCTTACAATATACCAATAAATTTCTTTTTATTATAGTTCCCAACGCTTTCATATCTGCTCCCCCCTATACCGCTTCTACAAGCGGCTTTCCTGTTATATTTAGGAAGGCATCATCCATTGTTCCCTGAACCACCTCAAAGGAACTGATATATGGTGAAAGCTCATTAAGGATTGGTATTGCTGACATAGTGTCAGGGACAGTAATCGTTAAGTGATTGCTTTTTTCTTTATAGGTCATATGATATTTGTCAGCTATCTCTATGACCCTATCATAACTATCTGAAAACACGCGTATTCGATCCGAAGCATAGGTTTCCTTTAGTTTGGTTGGTGACGCATATGCAACAATCTTACCTTGGTCAATAACGGCTACATTCTGAGCTCTTGCAGCCTCCTCCATATAATGAGTTGTCAGGAATATAGTCATATTATATTCCTTGCGAAGCCGCTCTACACTACTCCATACCATCCGCCTCGTCTGAGGATCTAGGCCAGTTGTAGGCTCATCAAGAAATAATATCTCAGGCTGGTTCATAATTGCTCTTGCTATCTCACAACGTCTTTTTTGTCCACCGGATAATTTGCGGTATTGTCTATCAAGTAAGGAGCCAATATCAAGAGTATCACATACCATGTCCAGATTCCTTTTAACTATACTTGAATCCTTTTCATATAAATATGCCCTACTAAGTAAGTTCTGCCTTACACTAAGTAAGGCATCTAGGGTATTATGCTGAAAGACCACCCCAAGCTTAGAACGTATGGCATTATTGTCCTTACCCAGTTCATAACCACATATCTCTATTTCTCCGATATCCGGTGCATATAGGGTACAAAGCATATTGATTGTTGTTGATTTACCTGCTCCGTTGACACCTAGATAGCCAAATAGCTCACCTCTTTTGACTGAAAAGCTGATATCATCCACTGCTTTCACATCTCTAAAATACTTATAGAGCTTACTAACCTTAATAATCTCATCCATAGCTAACACTCCCCTTCCCTTATAATTTTACCATTTTTTATCATAATTACTATATAGGAACTTTATATAAAATGCAATAAATAATTAATATTTATAAGTTTCTTTTCCAAATTTTTCTGATATAATTAAAGAAACAAAGCCCAAAAAAAGAAAGGTGATCATAGATATGTTCTGTACCAATTGCGGTAATAAATTAGATGGGTCAGATAAGTTCTGTACCAATTGCGGAACACCAGCTTCAAATCAACTACCCGATAATACAAACTCAACCGGTGACTGGGGTAATGTTATTGAAAAGAAAGATAATGCTACATTGCCACCAAAAAGAAATAATAAAATCATCCCGATAATGGTCGGCCTTGTGGCCTTAATAATACTTGCGGGAGGTGTGACAGGTTTCTTTTTCTACCGAAAGCATATTGATAAACAGGCTGATAATGTTATGGCTTATATCTATGACAGAAAATATGACCAGGCATTGACTTTATATAATAAATACACCGGTAAGAAAGAATCCTTTGATAATATGGTATTTACCGAATTAAGAAAAACTACCGAACAGATAAAAGAAGACTATATGTCTGAGAAAATAGATTACAATAATGCACAAGGACAACTACAGAACCTAGATAGGTTTAAAATTGCAACCTTTGATATGATCATATATGATGTCGCTCAGTGGATTGATAAGATTAATACTTCAAGAGCAAATTATCATGATGGTAAGGCTTTGTATGAGCAGGGAGATTATGAGTCTGCTCTTGCAAGCTATGGTCTGGTAGTCAGGGAAGATACTAAATATTATGGTCTAGCTTTAGAAGATATAAGTATTAGTCTGGAAAAGCTAGCCAAAAGGCAGAATGAACTTGAAATAAAGGAGGAAGAGGAAAGACAGCTCGAGGCTAGGAGGCAAGAAGAGGAGAAAATTAATGAAATCAGAGAACAAACCTTGGCAGGAGCAGAGGAATATGCACTCTATTCTTTTTATGAAGCAGCAATCCAGGTTATCGAGGACGGACTTAAACTAATACCCAATGACCCTGTACTGACAGAACGTTTAATCCTATATAATAGTCTTACCAGTTTGTATACGAGTGTTCCCGCTTTTGATACCATCAAATATGAATATACTTATATGGAAGAGGATAAGGAAATTATGATTGTATCCCTTGAACTTCCAATTTTATTAGGTGATATTCCCACTTACGAATCAATAAACCAAGTATTTGAACAAGCCAAAGAGTCTCATATGATTGTAATTGATAGAATGGTTGAGGATGCCAGGTCACTGGCGAAAGATGAATACTTTATTACAAGTGGTTATGGTCTCTCATATTCGGTGCAGTACAATATGAATGGTATACTATGTATTGTACTTGATGGATATATATATGCAGGAGGAGCTCACGGATTCCCTATAAAAGAAACATTTACCTTCGATTTAACTACCGGAGATATGATGAATCTCAGCGATTTGATTTCTGTTGATGGTGAAACATTTGCTATGATGGTAATCGACGGCTTCCAAAACATGTATAATGAAGCACCTGAGGAATATTGGGATGATGCCCCCAGTATTGTAGCCAACGATGCTTTGAATATGGAGAATTTGAATTATTATCTTACAGATGATAGTATCTGTATATTCTATTTCCCATATGACTTGGGAAGCTATGCAAGAGGCTTTGTGGATATAGTTATACCTTACGCAGGAAATGAATGGATGTTTAACTTTAATTATATACAATAAATAATTACAAAAATGAATTTATTTATGAATTTTTTTCAAAGTTTTTCCCCTACCTTGACAATAAACTTTATCTTGTGTTATATTTACCACCGATAGCATACAAGGACGGACTAAAATAATACAAGCAGAAAGGACATAGATAATAAGATGAATCCTATCGTTACAATTGAAATGCAAGACGGAGATATTATGAAGCTGGAGTTATATCCTGAAAATGCCCCAAACACAGTAAATAATTTTATTTCCCTGATTAACAAAGGCTTCTATAATGGATTGATATTCCATAGGGTCATTCGTGGATTTATGATCCAGGGCGGAGATCCTGATGGAAATGGTACCGGCGGACCAGGATACTCCATTAAAGGTGAATTCACCTACAATAATTATGATAACAAACTTAAGCATGATGCAGGAGTTATCTCCATGGCAAGATCTCAAAGACCAGATTCTGCAGGCTCTCAGTTTTTCATTATGCATAAGGATTCACCACATTTGGACGGCTCCTATGCGGCATTCGGAAAAATAACCGAAGGAATGGATGTGGTAAATACTATCGCTGAAACCAAGACCGATTATTCCGATATGCCTATTAAAGCACAGGTCATGAAAAATGTTACCGTAGAAACCTTCGGTGTAGAATATCCCGAACCGGAAAAATGTTAAGTATCTAGTTGAATTTAAAATAGACTGTTTCATAATAATAGGGACATATCCTATCTCCTTTGATATTATGAAGCAGTCTATTTTTAAATTTTTCTAATAATATTTCTTATTATATATCTATAGTAATTTATAATATTAGAAGATAACTTTAAGATTAACGCTTTAACCAAGCAATCTTTAGATCTTCTTTCATATCCAATACTGCCTGTCTTGAGGCATCGGCATAGGCTGTCTCGCCATAGCTATCATACCTGGCCAGCTTATAGGCTGCTATAATTCCTCTTGAGGAATTCACGATTGCTCCAAGTCCATCATTATTGAAGTAGTGCTTTAAATCCTCAGCTTTGCCTCCCTGGGCACCATAGCCAGGAACCAATATGAAGGTTTTAGGCATAAGCTTTCTTAATTCCTTACCCATCTCAGGATAGGTCGCCCCTACCACTGCGCCTATATAGCTATATTCGGACCCCATTAATAATTCTCCCCATTCTGCTACCTTCTCACCCACCAGCTCATACAAAGGACGTCCGTCTATAAGCCGATCCTGAAACTCTCCGCTGGAAGGATTTGATGTCTTTACAAGAATAAATAACCCTTTGTTCTCCTGCTTACAAACATCTATGAAGGGTAGAATACCGTCAGATCCCAGATAGGGATTAACAGTAATAAAATCCTCATCAAAGCCTCTAAATTCCTTACCTCCTATAGCTACCTTACCAAGATGGCCGGTTGCATAAGCAGTGGAGGTGGATCCTATATCTCCTCTCTTCACATCACCTATTACAATTAAGCCCCTTTTCTTAGCGTAATCCAAGGTTTTTACATAAGCCTTCATTCCTTCTATACCGAACTGCTCATACATGGCAACCTGAGGCTTAACCGCAGGAACGAGATCATATATAGCATCTATAATTCCCTTATTATATAACCAAATTGCTTCAGAGGCACCTTCTAGATTCTCACCCTTATTCTTATATGCTACCTTAATTATATGCTCAGGCACATATGATAACATGGGATCAAGTCCAACCACTATAGGTGCTTCCAGCTCCTGTATTCTTCTTGCCAATTTATTAATCATGCCAATCCTCCACAGTAATGTATTTTTGTTACTTAGCTTACAAGGGAGGTTTTATCCTCCATACTCGAATTTAATTTCCCCTGATACTATT
>SHOH01000043.1:7200-9905 GCA_004294845.1 Anaerolineaceae bacterium | reverse complement strand
CTTACAAGGGAGGTTTTATCCTCCATACTCGAATTTAATTTCCCCTGATACTATTGTATATTTTACTCTTCCATATACCTTTCTTCCATGAAAAGGCGTATTCCTACCCTTGGAAAAGAATTTATTCTTATCTATGGTGTATTCCTCATCAGGGTCTACGATTACTATGTCAGCGACTTTTCCCTCACCTATACATCCCCTATCTAATCCTAGAATTTTAGCAGGATTCAAGCTCATTTTCTCAACAATCTGGCGGTTTGTCAGAATACCCGTCCTCACCAGGTCGGTATATGTGATGGAAAATGCAGTTTCAAGTCCCACTATCCCGAATGGAGCATCTGCCATGGGCTTTTCTTTCTCCTCCTTCGAATGGGGAGCATGGTCCGTAGCAATTACATCAAGTACATCATTTTTAAGGGCTTTAATAATTGCTTCTACATCCTTTGGACTTCGTAGAGGTGGGTTCATCTTATAGTCTGAATCATCACTTGGTATATCTTCATCTGATAATGTAAAGTAGTGGGGACAAGTTTCTCCTGTTATGCTAAGCCCCTTATCTTTTGCTAGTTTAAGCATTTTGACACTACCCTTTGTAGAACAATGACACAGATGAAGCTTTGTAGCAGTTTCCTTGGCAAGTATAATATCCCTAGCTACAATAATGTCTTCCACAGCGTTACTTATACCCACAAGGCCAAGTTCTTTAGCTTTAGAACCGGCATTCATAACTCCATTAGTAGCAAGAGCTTTATCCTCACAATGAGCGAATACTATAATACCAAGTTTAGCAGCCTCCTCCATAGCTTTGGCATATAAGGCTGTATCCATTACAGATTTGCCGTCCTCACTTATACCTACAGCACCTACTTTAACCAGTGCGGCGATATCGGTAAGCTCAAGTCCTTCCTGACCTATAGTAATGGCACCTATTGGATGGACGTTAACCAATGCTTTCTTAGCTTGGTCAAGAACGAATTGTAGGGTATCCGCTTGATCTAATACAGGCTTGGTATTTGGCATGGCACAGATAGTGGTAAAGCCTCCGGCAGCTGCGGCAGCTGCACCTGTCAGTATGGTTTCCTTATATTCATATCCGGGTTCCCTCAGATGAACGTGAAGGTCTATTAATCCGGGCATAACAAGCTTACCCGATGCATCAATTGTTTTATCTGCTTTAATATCCGCTTCAATAATACCCGAATTAGGTTTTACTTTATAGATATAGTCATCCTTAATCAGAATATCATAGTTTCCTTCGATACCTGACCCCGGGTCAATTACATATCCGTTTTTAATAGATATAAGCAATTCATCACTCCTTATACATTTACTTCTTTGCCAAGTCATTTTCATCTGGCTCAGTTTTTTCCTGCCAGATAGTTAATAAACTGCTGGGCTGTACGGCCGGATAAACCTCCATGATAAAGCTCCCATTTTCTTGCTTCGGCAAAAAGCTCATCTTCTGATAGATGATTTATTCCTTGCCTTAAGGCAAGCTGTTTGACAATCTCCAGATACTCTTTATTGGATGGGGACGAGAAGTTAATTGTTATTCCAAAACGGTCAACAAGAGAAAGCTTCTCTTCCATGGTATCTGAACGATGGATATCTCCATCTGTTTCCATGTCGGATCTGTCCTTCCAGGTTTCCCTTATGAGATGCCTGCGATTAGATGTGGCATATATAAGCACATTGTCAGGCTTAATCTCCAGACCACCCTCAATCACTGCCTTTAGATATTTATATTCTATTTCAAACTCTTCGAAGGACAAATCGTCCATATATATTATAAATTTATAATTTCTATTTTTAATAAGTGATATAACTGTAGACAGATCCTCGAATTGATGCTTATAGATTTCTATCATACGGAGTCCCTTATCGTAATATTCATTAAGGATTGCCTTTACAGACGTAGATTTACCTGTTCCGCTATCACCAAACAGCAAAACATTGTTAGCTTTCTTCCCTTCTACAAACGCTCTTGTATTTTCTATAAGCTTCTTTTTCTGTATCTCATAGCCAACCAAATGCGAAAGCCTTACCTCCAAGGTGTTGGTAATAGGAACCAGCTCCAGTTTTCCATGTTCTCTGGATAATCGAAACGCTTTATTCAGTCCGATTTTTCCCACGCCATGATCTTTATAAAAATCAGTAACGATCGTAAAGACCTCTTCCTCATCACCCGCTGATGCAATCTTAGAACTAAGCATTCTAACCTTCTCACTAACACTCTTATTGTATCTCCCGCTGCTTTTTTCAATGGCTTTATAGTCAGTGATTATCGAAAAGCAATTAATACCCAGCTCTTGTTCAAGATCGCTAAAATCATAATTAAACAGATCGATAAATATTCTAAAATCCGCCTTAGCAAACCGGTTCACTGTACCTTCTCCGGCACCAACCTTTTCACAGGTGATGGTAAATGGATTTTCTGTGGTTGCCAATGTGTAAGCCAGATAGTTTTGCCATAGATTCTGATCAAAGCCATACATAGTAGCAATATCAAGAAGTTCGTTTATTAGTGTATATATTCTGGATATAAAATTTTCATTATCAATAGCATCTAGATTATGTTGCCTGTTAACCTTTCTAAAATAATCCATTTCAAATAGAATTCTAGATAGCTTAATCAGTATACTGTCTTCTTCTAGATTCTTATATACTGATAATTTTGAAATCAGTCTATACATCATAACCTCCAA
>SHOH01000043.1:0-7100 GCA_004294845.1 Anaerolineaceae bacterium | reverse complement strand
TTACATACGTTCAGGAGCTTCAAATCCCAGCAGATTAATAGCGGTCAGTAATATCTCCTCTACCAGTGTAATCATCAGAATTAAGGATGCCTGTCTATCTTCACTGTTGTCCTCGGATATTACCTTTGTATCATGATAAAAGCTAGAGAATTTGTCAGCCAGATCATAAATATATTGACATATCCTATGAGGTGCCTGCTCCTCGTAAGCCGAGTGTACCATGTCGCTAAATCTTGTAATCTGTAGCATAAGATCACGCTCAACCTGTGAGGAGGCAGGAAGTATATCCATACCCTTGTTGATGGTTTTTCCTGTGTCTTTGAATTTTTCTAGAATAGATTTAATTCTTACAATTGTATAGAGTATATAAGGTCCCGTATTACCTTCAAAGGAAGTAAAGCGCTCTAGGTCAAATACATAATCCTTGGATGCCTGATTCGATAGATCCCCATATTTTAATGCAGCTAAGCCTACCCTAGAAGCTACCTCTCTAGCTTCATCTTCTTCCATACTGCGGTTTTCCATGATTTTTCGATAGACCTCATCGGTTACCAGCTTAATCAGATATTCCAATCGAAGTACGCCACCATCCCTGGTCTTAAAGGGCTTGCCGTCCTTACCATTCATGGTACCAAAACCGATAAATTGAAGCTTAGTGTTCTCCTTGACCAGCTTAGTCTTCTTTGCACAACGAAAGATAATCTCAAAATGTAATTCCTGTCTTTTATCGGTTATATATATAATATGATCAGGATCAAATAGCTTAACTCTCTCTACGATGGTAGCCAGATCGGTAGTGCTATATAGTGTAGCACCGTCTGATTTCAATATCATGCATGGTGGAAATTCTTTCGTATCGGTCTCTTCTTTCACATCTACCACCAGAGCACCGTCACTGATTCTTGCATAATTATTCGCTTTCAGATACTCTACCATATCAGTAATATAGGGCTGAGCATCGCTTTCCTTTTTCCACAGCTCGAAGGATACATTCAGGTTATCATATATCTTCTTTAGATCCGTGACAGATACCTCCTGCATATGTTTCCATATTGCTATATAGCCTCTATGACCATTTTGCATAAGGAAGGTAATCTGCTTGGCTTCTTCAAGAAAATCAGGATTCTCCTTAGAATATGCGCTTGCCGCAGGATATATATCCTCCAGCTCAGATATAGTAAAAGGAGCTTCATTAGGGTATTCTCCTGAAAAACTTTCATCAAAATAGATAAGCTCTGGTTTTCTTCTCTTTAATTCAGCTATAACCAGTCCCATCGGAGTACCCCAATCACCAAGATGCACATCTCCGATTGCTTCATTTCCCATAAAATTAAAGATGCGCTTAAGGCTTTCCCCAATAATTGCAGAGCGCATATGTCCTACATGAAGAGGCTTTGCAATATTGGGACCACCATAATCAATTATGACTGTTTTAGGCTCTGATTCTTTATCACAGCCAAAGTCCTTATTCTTACGCATATCATTTACATACTCAGCCAAGAACTCGTCACTCAAGTTTATATTTATAAATCCGGGCATAATAGCAGTAATCTCTTTTATTTTGCTATTTTCCTGTAATAGGCTGACAATTTCCTGTGCAATAGTAATAGGAGCTTTTTTATATGCCTTTGCTGCTGCCATAGCTCCATTACACTGATATTGACAAAGATCCGGTCTGTTAGACAGTGTCACCACCCCGTATTTTTCGTCATATCCTTTTAATACAAATGCTTGTTTAATATCCTCTGATATTAAGTCTACTATTTTCTTCATAATTACCTCCAACATCTCTTAACTTATTCAATACTTTAACATAGGTGGGCATAAATGTCATCAAGATTTTATGATTGGTTAGCATTCTATAATAATACACTTTTCCACAAATAAATCTTATATTCTATGTAAATTTACACATAAAATTGATTATTTTTAAATAAAGACTGTCCTTTTTAATTATTTTGTTGTATATTATACATATATGGATTCTTAATACATAATTAATTAGGATTATATTTATCATTTTCGTAAAATACGTTGTAGGGAGAATTACGGGAACGAAAGGAGAAACATCATGTTCGGACTTTACTTTGGGGATTACTTATTAGAGAAGAACAAAATTACAGGGTCGCAATTAGAGGATGTTATAACGCAACAGCATACTATCCGTGCAAAATTAGGATTAATTGCTGTTGCCGAGAAATTATTAACTTCAAAACAGGCAAACGAACTAAATGAGCTTCAAAAGCTTAAAGACAGTCGCTTTGGCGACTTAGCAATTGAAAAGGGGTATTTACTTAAGGAGGAAGTTAATTATTTATTAAATCTTCAAGGAAATTCTTATCTGAAATATGTGCAAGCTCTTACCGAAAAGAATATAATGACAATGGATCAAATTGAGTCGGCTCTTGAAGAGTTTAAAAGCGAAAACGGCTTTTCCGATACAGAATTGGATGCACTAAAGTCAGGTGATATAGACCGAATAATCCCGGTATTTGTGGATATCAATATTCCTTTAGTCGGAGAATACATTACACTGGTTATTCGAAATATAATACGCTTTATTAATAATAATATAAAGCTTAAGAAAATATACACGGTTAAAGAATACACCTTTCCTTCAATTGCATATCAGCAGTTGGTCGGAAACCATAATTTATTAGTTTGTTTTGCAGGTGAGGATGAAGCTTTGTTAACCATAGCAAGTCCTTTTGCAAAAGAGGATTTTGAGCGTATGGATGAAGATGCATTTGATTCCATATGTGAATTTATTAACTGCAGTAACGGATTATATGCTTCAAAGCTAAGCACAGAGGATATACATATCGATATGACACCTCCAAAATTTGATCAAGAGAAAACTCTATCATCTAACGGAGATATATATGTTGTCCCTATTGTTATAGATGGAAAGCAATCTGACTTATTGGTCGTTGTCGATCATAAGGTTGAAATAAATTAGGAGGGTATGGATATGGCAAAAATTCTTATAGTTGACGATTCCAAGACTTCACGAAAAATTCTAAAAAATATACTTGTGGAAAATGGCCATACAGTTATAGGAGAAGCTACAAACGGCGAAGAAGCAGTCTGCAAATACAATGAGCTTCAACCAGATATAACTACAATGGACATAACTATGCCGGTAATGGATGGATTGGAAGCATTGAAAAAAATTATGGATATAGATAAGAATGCCAAGGTTGTAATGGTAACAGCAGCAGGACAAAAAACTAAAATGCTAGATGCTGTAAAATATGGTGCTGTTGAATTCTTAACAAAGCCCTTCGAAGCAGAGCAAATTATTGAGATAATTGAAAGGGTTAATGGTTGACCATAAAAAAGCTCCCCTCTAGATGACAATTTTCTGTTAGTTCTTAGTCTATCTAGTGGGGAGCATTTCAATTACAAGTCCTTATTTTTTTTATCTGGATTGTATCAGTGATACTGTTCTTTAACAGGCATAATTATTGCGGCTACAATATATACAAGTACACCCACACCAAAAATACTAAATATAACCCATAATAAACGTACTACAGTTGGGTCTATATTAATATACTCTGCAATACCTTGACAAACGCCACAAATCATCCTGTTGGTAGAAGAACGATACAACTTTTTGGGTTCCATAAAAATACTCCTTTCTAATTTTAAGATTCACTTTTCACTTAATACTCACTAAAATTCATTGTTATATTTCCAACATCTACGTTAAGTTGGAAGCTTCCCTTGTACTTATTACTATCATTTGTAATTCTATAATTACGATAACTTCTACTGTTAATTATAACATTTCCCAATTCAGAATCAATATTAAAGGAATATAATTCCATATCATCATCAATATCTAAGGTGATTTTACCTACATTACATTGGATTTCATTATCCCCGGTAATAAGACCTTCCATATTCACTGATCCAAAATCACATTCAACTGTTATATTCTTGATATCGACTTGCTTTAGGTTAATCTGACCCGCACCTACAAAATAACTAGATTCCTCTTCTACAGTAAGTCCGTTAATCTCTAGTGAGCCGGCGTCCACTGTAAAGTGTCCCCTGTCAGTATGAAGATTATTAGCTTTAAGACGTCCGGCGTTCAAAGAAATTCTAATGTCCTCAGCATTAAATCCCTCAGGTAAAGTAATATTTATTCTCGGTGCTTTATACCTCCATACATTAATGGAAATTGGAATCTTATATCCTAAGAGACTTAAGCTCTCACTATTGTCATGTCTAATAACCCATACTCCGTCCGATACATAAGATTTCAGGTCATCTTTATTGTATAAATTATTTGCTTCAATACTAAATACATCTCCTTGAGATATGATTATTTCACCGGCATCCATATAAATATCCAGACCTCTTATGTCACTTACAGTATCCTCCATAGTGAATGTGGGAGTATATTGTAATGAGGAACCTCTACCTACAACGAGAATCAGTAAACCCATTCCTAAACCAAGGGAAATCAGAGCGATACTCAAACTAATCTTAGTAAATGCCTTCATACTCTCACACTCCTATTCTGAAAGGGAAGTCTAAAAATATATACAATTCCCCTAATAATTGCGGGTAGTAATGTCTTACCAAGCCAAAAACTAAGCATGGCAAACAAAATTCCCAATCCCAGGAGTACCAATCCACCACCACATAGGCTAAGTCCAAGTAAAGGTACACCTAACTTTACAAGACCTATAAATATCATGGCTATTCCTATAGGCACCATTACTATACCAGCAATACCAAATCCAAATAACAAAGCAAATACTGTTACAACAAATGAAAAGATAATTGCGAGAGCAGAGATCAATATTGGTATTCCAATAGGTATTGCAAATATGCAGATTAAGATAATAAGTGCTATATTGTTATTGTTGTTATTATTGGTACGGTGGCCAGCACCGCTATTTCCTGTATCTGCGGTATTATTGCTATAATAAGAGTTTTGGCTTGTATCACTTCCATTTTGTCCGCTACTGCTCTCATCTTGTTTTCCTTCACTTGGCTTAATAACCTCAAATTTCTTCTCTTCATAGACAGTATCTTCATATCCCTTTTCCGTAAAGAATCCCCTATCTTGACTGCCACTTCCCTCCGCCTGAAGGTCCGCTTTAATGATACCGGCAATTCTTTCGGGTGATCCAAGCTCGCTGATGATATTATCCTCATTGTCTACTCCCGCATCATCAAAATAATCATTATAATATTTCAAAGCTTCGTTACGTTCTTCTATAGGGGTATCTGACAGCAAGTCTTCCAGCTTTCTCATAAAATCAAACCTTGACATCTATTTCACTCCTTCAAATATATTATTTATTTTCTTATAATAGATAATCCATTCATCCATATATAATCTTAGCTGTGCCATTCCCGTGTCTGTAATTTTATAGTATCTTCTATTACGCCCAGCAAATTCCATATCATATGTTTCCAGACAGCCATCCTTTTGTAGCCTTCGTAGCACAGGGTATAAGGTTGATTCTGAAACTTCGATTGCCTTTCGGACCTCTTGCGTCAAGTTATATCCATAAGTACCTTCCGGTTCCTTAGAAACAGTAGCCAGCACAATCGCGTCCAGCAGTGCCGAACCGGTATTAAATACCATCTTATCCACTCCCTTCAATAATGAACTAATCTGCTTATTCGTGCATAGTGTTATTTTAACAATACTATACACCGTATAATATTATATGTCAATAATAAATTTAAAAAAGTTTAATTTGGTACCAGGTACCGGTTTCGTTTAAAAAAGCACGATATTCTTCATGCATGTCATTCTATGCATGAGATATCGTGCTTTTAATTCTAATATCTGCCTTGTGATGGTGCCAGGCACCGTGCCTGGTACCGTACCTGGTACCGATTTTGTTATCTGTTTATGTAGCTTACTGCTTTATATGGAGTTCTATAGTTATAGTTCTTTATGTTAATTCCTTCTTTTCTGCTAGAGGCTCCTATTACTTTACCGTTTCCTATATACATGGCTACGTGATTTACAACTCCGCGCTTTCTATAGAATATCAAATCACCCGGTTGGATTTTATTCATTGATACCCTTTTTCCACCGTATGCTTGTGCTCTTGAGGTTCGGGGAATATATATGCCGAAATTCTTTAGCACGGACTGGGTAAATCCTGAGCAATCTGCTCCTCTTGTCAAGCTGGTTCCTCCCCATACATAGGGGTTTCCTTTAAATCTTAAAGCGTAATTTACAATTTGCTGTCTTAGGGATGAAACTGTTTTACTTTCTTGTGCCTCTTGTCTTTGCTTTTCAAGATTTATTAATTCTTGCTCTTCCTCTATAGAGATGGCGTGCTTAAAGTCTGTATCTATATTCACATAATTCGAAGCTACATATCCGGTCTTGCCTCCGACAGATATCTTTATCCATTCCTCCTGCTCGTCCAACACCTCAAGAGTATGTCCCTTGGGGACCTGAGTTACTACAGAAGAATTGGTGCCTGCCTTTGACCTGACGTTTAGTACTTTAGCCCTAACTGTAGCGAGCCTAGTCTTTACATCATCAGCCAGATCGTATACCTCACTTCCGGTATATAAGTATTCTGACATTATGTATCCCGTTACATTTCCTGATTTAATTTTAGTCCATTCACCTTCTTTTGCAAGAATTGTACCAGTCCCCTTGTTATATAGCTTTCCTAACACCTTACTGTTAGCATTTGCTTCACTTCTTATATTTACGTAATTAGTAACATTTGCTATTGCTAAATCATGATATTCTATGATAGGCTCTAGAATATTACTTATATCCACATTAGTTATTTCAGGATTAATGCTGATATCATTTAGCAAAACTGTTATTCCTGCAATGGGCTGTACTGAAGCATGTGCCGTTTTAGTAGTCCCCATAAATGTCAACGATCCTATCATACAATATGTAGCAATTTTCCGTATCCCTCTAGTCATATTATCCTCCAATAATTACAATATTTACTAGCTTACTATAAGGAGGATTTTTCCTCCCAATGTAGTAGTTCTTTATGGTCATTCTGCCAATCATTACAAATTTGTTAAATTTGTTACAAAAGTATTATACTATACCTTAATATGAAATGCATGTGGTAGTTTTTTCA
>SHOH01000187.1 GCA_004294845.1 Anaerolineaceae bacterium | reverse complement strand
TGTAACGGAGGTGAATGTTGTATTTAGAGGTTTATCCGGATATTGTATTTCTTATTAACTTTTTCATCGATTTACTCCTAATTTTTCTGGTAAAAAAGGTAAACAAAAAAAGTAGTAGCAAATTAAGGATTGTCCTGGCAGCTGCTTGCGGAGCTACATGTGCTGCTATCGTGAGTATATTTCCATGGATGAATCTATTTATAAGGTTCGTATTGATGTATCTTGTTGCCTCATTGCTAATGATAGTAATTGCATTTGGTAGACTAAAGTTATCGGATATATTAAAGCAATGGATTGTTTTAAATTTGATTACATATTTTGTAGGTGGTTTTATGAGTTCAATATATTACCATACAAATTTTAGGATGTTGCTTATCGGTATGGGAAATGGAAATATCTTCAGTAATATATCAGCTTTATATGTCATAGTGTCTATAAGTGCGATAACCATAGTAACTTTGATCCTATTATGGCTCTTGAGACTGTATAAGATTCATAAGCCTTTAATCTATGATGTGGAGTTGGTTTTAGAAGATCATCATATCAAGACGAGAGGGCTTATGGATACAGGTAATTGCTTATATGACCCCATTCTCAGAAAGCCTGTAATGGTGATGGAGAATTCCTTAATAGAAGAGCTTTTGACGCCATCAATCAAGCAGGATATGGAGGCTGCCATAAGCTATCTGGAAGGAAAATCAGATGTGATGCCTTGGAATGATAATTATGATGAAGTATTTCGCTTTAGCTTTATACCTTATAGATCCATCGGAAAGACCGGTATGTTGTTAGGTATTAGACTTGATAAGGTTATGATACATACTGAAAAGGAAAGCATATGCAATGAAAAGGTTATAGTGGCTATCTGTGATAATCGTCTGACAGGTGGTAAGGAGGATTACCATGTTATTTTACATAAGGAACTATTGTGAAAACACTAAATTTAAGCCTAGTAGCGCTAATAAATGGGAGGTTATTTATGCTTTTGAAATTATCAATACAGAATAAGTTTCAGTTTCGGATGATCCCGGACATAAGAACAATTATATTCGGACAAAGGGGCGAAATCCATTATATAGGTGGATCAGAGATACTACCTCCACCATTGGATTCTATTAGGGAAGCTGAAGTCATCAGCGGGCTGGGTACGGAGCAGGATGGAGAGATGAAAGCCATCCTAGTAGAGCATAATTTAAGACTTGTAGTATACATAGCAAAGAAATTCGACAATACAGGTGTAGGAGTGGAGGATTTGATATCTATAGGAACGATTGGCCTAATTAAAGCAATTAACACCTTCAATCCTGAAAAAAACATCAAGCTTGCCACATATGCCTCCCGTTGCATAGAGAATGAAATACTTATGTATCTTAGACGAAATAACAAAACAAAGCTAGAAGTGTCTATAGATGAACCTTTAAATGTAGACTGGGACGGTAATGAGCTCTTGTTATCTGATATTCTTGGAACTGAGGAGGACGTCATATACCGTAATATTGAAGAAGAAGTGGATAGAAAGCTTCTAAGAAAGGCTCTATCTAAGCTAACCGAGAGGGAAAGAATAATAGTTGATTTGAGATTTGGGCTTAACAATGATGACGGAAATGAAAAGACACAAAAGGAAGTGGCAGATCTACTGGGAATATCCCAATCATATATATCGAGACTTGAAAAAAAGATAATTAAGCGTTTAAAAAAGGAAATGGTACGTTTTGAATAAATAAAGCCAATGGAAATTATTTCATTGTTAAAAATAGTATAAAGAGCAGGTAAATAGTGAATCATTATATGTAGCAAACGATAGATTAATGACATGATGATTCGGAGGTTTCGTTATGGCTCTTTATAAGGTAGAGATATGTGGCGTAAATACATCGAAGCTGCCATTGTTAAAAAATAGTGAAAAGGAAGAATTGTTCCAGAGAATTCTTAATGGAGATAAGGAGGCGCGGGAACTATATATAAAAGGGAATCTACGTCTTGTTTTATCCATAATTCAAAGGTTCTCGAATAGCAATGAAAACGTTGATGACTTATTCCAGATAGGCTGCATCGGACTGATGAAGGCTATCGATAATTTTGATATAACACAAAATGTAAAATTCTCTACTTATGCGGTTCCCATGATTATTGGTGAAATTCGTAGATATTTAAGAGATAACAATGCTATCCGTGTAAGTCGTTCCTTACGGGACACAGCTTATAAGGCGATTTATGCTAAGGAAGCTTTAGTAAGAAAGAATGAAAAGGAACCAACAATAAGTGAGATAGCTGCGGAAATCGGTATCAGCAAAGAGGATATAGTGTATGCACTTGATGCGATACAAAGTCCGGTATCCCTATATGATCCTGTATATGTTGAGGGAGGAGATGCACTATACATCATGGATCAAGTTAGCGATAAGAAGAACAAGGAGGAGAACTGGATAGAAGCTATATCTTTAAAGGAGGCAATGGATAAGCTCCCACCAAGGGAGTATAACATCATTAAGCTTAGATTCTTTGAGGGTAAGACTCAGATGGAAGTAGCCAAGGAAATAAATATTTCCCAGGCTCAGGTAAGTCGTCTGGAGAAGTCGGCATTAAAAAATATGAAAAATTCCTTAATAGGTTAAATTATCTCTAGATTAATCTTCCCAAATATGGCATACTATACACGGTAGTACGATACCATAGGTATCGGAACTAGAAGCTGCTTATAGTAAATCATAATATTAGGGGTGATAAGATGAAGAACAAATTATTGAACTGCTTTAAGGATATTTATGAAGATAATGAAGGAGTCAGTCTTTACTTTGCTCCCGGCAGGGTCAACCTCATTGGAGAGCATACTGATTATAATGGAGGTCATGTGTTTCCATGCGCATTGGAGATAGGTACCTATGGTGCTGTGCGCTTACGTGATGACAAAAGCTTACGTTTTTATTCCATGAATTTTCCTGAGATAGGTGTGATCACTTCGTCCCTGGATGCAATTTTATCCGGAGAGGAATTGATTTATCATAGAAAGGATGAATGGGCAGATTACCCCAAAGGAGTATTATGGGCATTTGCCCAACATCCTTATTTAAAAAAATATATAGATAATAAGGATGGACAATATTTAATAGATAGGGGCATGGATATTATATACTATGGAGATATTCCGAATGGTTCGGGTCTGTCTTCATCCGCTAGTCTTGAAGTACTTACCGGCTACATAATAAAGGACTTATTTAATTTAGACATTAGCTTGAAGGAAATAGCCTTACTGTCCCAATATGCAGAAAATGAATATGTGGGTGTAAATTGCGGGATTATGGATCAATTTGCCGTAGCTATGGGTAAGAAAAACCATGCGATATTACTAGATACCTCCACCTTAGAATATGAATATGCGCCTCTTAATCTTGGTAAGAGTAAGATAGTGATAGCTAACAGTAACAAAAGGCGTGGGCTTAATGAATCAAAATATAATGAGCGAAGAAGCGAGTGCGAAGAAGCCTTAAGAAGATTACAGACGGTGATTAATATAGATACACTTGGTGACTTAACTAAGGAAGAGTTTGAAGTCAATAAAGGCGTTATTAATGATGATACCTTAATTATCCGTGCCAGGCACGCCGTATATGAGAACCAAAGAACGATAGAAGCCATTAAGGCTCTTAAGTCAGATGACTTGCAGAGCTTTGGCAAGCTTATGAATGAATCCCATATATCCTTAAGGGATGATTACGAGGTCACTGGTGACCAGCTTGATGCTCTTGCAGAAGCTGCATGGAAGCAGGATGGTGTTATAGGAGCGCGAATGACCGGTGCAGGCTTTGGCGGATGCACAGT